>CAKUMR010000078.1 GCA_934667865.1 uncultured Oscillospiraceae bacterium
ATCCGGATTCTGGCGTTTCTGCCGTTTTACCACATTTTCGGCCTCTGCGCGACCCTCCTGTGGTTCGTGTTTTTCGGAACGACCTTTGTATTTCTGGAATCGCTGGATGCGAAAAACATCCAGTTTACCTGCAAATACGGGCGTGTTACCCACTTCTTTGCCATTCCGACCGTCTGGGATATGACGGCTCGCCAGATCGTCCGCACGGCGGAAAAGCAGGGCCGGCTCGAAACGCTGCGCCGCGCCGTGCGCCTGTCCAACCGCATCCAGAGCGCGCTGCCGCACTTCGGCACGTGGCTTGCGAGAAAGGTCCTGTTCAAAAAGGTGCGCGCGCAGGCGCTCGGCACGGAGCTGATGTACTGCATCAGCGGCGGCGGCTTTATCCGCCCGGAAACGCTGGAGCTGATGAACGGCCTTGGCTACGGCCTGCGCAACGGCTACGGCATGACCGAAACGGGCATTTTGTCCGTGGAGCTGTCGAACCGCGCCTCCAGACGCAATTCCGGCACCGTCGGCCTGCCGCTTTCCGCAGTGGGCAGCGGCAGCCGCATCTCCCCGGAGGGGCTGCTGGAGGTTCGCGCGCCGCTGCTTTATACGGCGCAGATCGTCGACGGCGTACGCATCGAGCGCGATACGGAGAAATGGTTCTCCACAGGCGACTGCTTCCGTGTGGATAAGACCGGCCGCTGGTATATCACCGGCCGCCGCGGCGACCTCATCATCGGTGCGAACGGCGAAAATCTCAGCCCTGACCTGATCGAGCAGCGCCTCGATCTGCACGCGGGGCTTGCCTCCTGCGTGTTCGGCATGGAGGTGGAGGACGACGAGCGTCCGGTGCTGCTGATTCAGGTGTCCTCCGTGGACGACGCTTACGGCTGCGCGTCTGCGGCGCAGGCTGCCTATGACGCAATTGATACCCTGCCGCTGACACTGCGCCCTGCACGGGTTTTCTGCACGCAGCAGGAGATCCCGCAGAATCTGGGCAAGACCCGCCGCGCGGTGCTCAAAGAGCGCATCGCCTCTGGAGAGGTCACACTCACGCCGGCAAAGAGGCCAGAGGACGGGCAGCTTGCCGCACTGGAGGACGAAAGCTTGTGTAGCCTCGCACAGGAGCTCTGCGGTGTGATCCGAGAGGTCACGGGCGCGGAGTCCGTTGCGCCGGATACGCACGTGCTGCACGACCTCGGCGTGGACAGCATGACCTATTATGCGATTTTCTCCGCAGTGTCCGAGCACTGCGGCGTTGCCCTTGCGATGGATGCGGCGCGGCCGCTCTTCACGCCCCGTGACTTTGCCGCGGAGGTTCTGCGGGAAAGGAGTGCACAGGCATGAAAACCGTCTTCCGATGGCTGAATAAATTCCTTCTGGGCTGGACGGTTTTGCTCTATTTTCTTCCGCGTGTGCGCTGGGAGGAAAAGGGAAGTATGCCGAAGGGCCCTGTGCTCCTGGTGTCCAACCATAAAAATCACATGGACTTTCTGCTTCTGATGGCAGTGTTCTACTTCCGCTATCTGCGCTGCCTTGTCGGAAAGACATTTTACGAGAGCAGCGGCGCGATGCATTTTCTGCTGCGGATGCTGGGCGCGATCAAGGTTGACCGCTTTTCCTTCGATATGGAGTTCTTCTACGAGTGCATGGATGCGCTGCAAAAGGGACAAACGCTCCTGATTTTCCCGGAGGGCAAGTTCTCCGTGGATGGGACGATGTCCGAATTTCACGACACTGCGGCGCTGCTGGCGCTACAGGCGGGCGTGCCGGTCGTTCCTGTGTATCACGGCTATGACTATAAGTTCTTTCACCGCACGCCGGTCGTGATCGGCAAGCCCATCGACCTCGCGGCCGAATGTCCGACGCAGAACCCCTCCCCGGAGGAGCTCAGACGCCTGACGAAGCTCCTGCGCGACAGGATCATCGAGCTGCGGGCCATGGCGGAGGAAACGGCATGAAAAAGCTGAAAACGGCATGGCAGAATTTTGCCGCCGACTTTGCCAATGTGCTGGGCGGCGCGATCGCGCAGCTTCTCTGGCTGCCGAAGATCCACTACCAGCAGGGCGCGGAGGGGGTTCGACGCGCCAAGGGCGGAGCAGTTTTTATTCTCAACCACACATGGTGGTTTGACGCGGCGATCTTGTGCATCCTCTGCCTGCGGCGGCGGGTCCACGCTGTCGTCGCGCTGGATGTTGCGAAAAAGGGTCACGCCACCGGCGGCCTGCACGGCCTGCGCTGCATCTGCGTAGACCGCAGAAAACCCGACCTCAGCTTCCTGCATGAGGCGCTCGGCATCCTGCGCGCGGGCGGCTGCGTGGCCATCTTCCCGGAGGGGCAGCTTAATCCGACGGGGACGCTCCTGCCCTTCAAGCAGGGCGCGGCGATGCTGGCTTTGCAGGCCGGTGTGCCGGTGGTGCCGGTGTATTCCGCCGGAAATTACCAGCCCTTCCAGCGCCTGCAGCTCATGTTCGGCCGCCCCATCACCCTGACTCAGCGCCCCAGCGCGGCCGGCGTGCAGGAGGCGACGCAGGTCTTGCAGAACGCGATGCAGAAGCTCCGGCAGGAGCTGGAGCAGCGCATGAAACCGAAATATCTTGCCCGGAGCCGGCGGTTCCGTGAAAAGTTTGCGGCCAAGCTCCAAAAACGGCAGAAAGGAAAAGAAGTATGACACAGGAACGCCTGATCAAAGTGGCGCAGAACGTTCTGGAGGGCTCGGACGTCGATCTGACCGCCGTAACGCCTGCGACGACGCTGGAAAGTCTCGGCCTCAACAGCATCACCATGCTGATGCTGATGGTCGGCATCGAGGATGAGTTTTCCATCACCTTCCCCTCGGAGCGCGTGGGAGAGTTGAAAACCGTCGGCGACCTTCTGCAAATCATCGAGGAGTGCTCTCATGCTGCATCGTAAATCGCCTGCGGATTTCGAAGAACAGTGGGACTACCGGGAGCCGCAGCCCGGCGACCAGCTCCGCGTGAAGCGCACGGGGTATTATCACCACGGCATCTACGCAGGCGACGGCATGGTCATCCATTTCAACGGCGGCCCGGATGCGCACGCGGCGGATGTGGAGGTGCAGAAAACGGACATCTCCGAATTCCTGCGCGGCGGACTGCCGGAGGTGCGCGTCTACAGCCGCGGCGAAAAGCGCCTGCTGCGCAAGCCGGAGGAAATTCTTGCCGCAGCCAACGCCGCATTGGGACAGCACGGCTATCACGTCCTGCGCAATAACTGCGAGCATTTTTCCAATCAGTGCGCCTTCGGCGTGCACTATTCCAAGCAGACCGACGATCTTCCCGACGGAACCAGGCTGGATATGCACCGGGGAGAATGATCCGATCTGTGGAGGCAAAGACATGACAGAATACGCGGTTTTCCTGTTCGTCGTCGCGGCGCTCTTCTGTGCGCTTGCGGTTTCGGTCTATCGGGGAAACAATAACTTGATTCATAACTACCATCAGGAGAACGTGCGGCCGGAGGAGCTGCGGGCCTATTGCCGGGCCTTTTCCAAGGGGCTGTTCGCTATTGTGGCCGGGCTGGTGTTTGCCGGCGGCGTTGCGCTGCTGGGCGAGTCAACGCCGATCGCGCTGGCCTCGGTCGGCGTGCTCTTCGCCGGACTGGGCGTTGCGTTTGCGATCCTCATCCGGGTGCAGAAGCGCTTCAACCGGACTGCTTTCTGAGAATCAAAGCAACGGCGGGCGGGGAATTCCCCGCCCGCCGCTTTGCTCGCTGCTGCTCTATTTTCGCCTTGGATAAGGCTGCTTTACATTGGTTCTGCCGATGAGATAGTCTACGCTGACACCGTAAAAGTCTGCCAGCTTGGAAAGCACCTCCACCGGATAGTTCAGAACGCCGATCTCGTACTGCGAATAGGTGTTTTGTTTGATATGCAGGTAATCCGCAATCTGCTGCTGCGTATAGCCGCCATCGACCCGCAGATTCCGGACAGCCTCGTATTTCATCATCTCGTAGCGCACATTTATCACCATATCAAGCATATCCTATCTTAAAATCAGATATTGCATTCTATCTTGTTTTAAGATATACTGTGCATGGGGAGGTGAATTTATGCCGGATTATCAGAAAATGTACGTGCAGCTTTTCGCTGCCGTCCCGGACGCGCTGGAGGCCATGTCGCAGCAGAACTACGGGCAGGCAGCCGACATTTTATGCAAAGGTCAGCAGGCAGCGGAGGAAATCTACGTTTCCGCCGGGAAGCAGGCTTGTTTTTTCGCCGGATTTCTGTATAATGAAGGCAGAACAGGAGGGCGAACCATGAACATCCTATTGAAGCTGGCATATCTGTTTTTCATTGGCTCGGTCATCGGCTGGTGCATCGAGGTGATCTTCCGGCGCTTTTTTTCCTCTGCGAACCCGGAGCGCAAATGGATCAACCCCGGCTTCTGCACGGGACCGTATCTGCCGCTTTACGGCTGCGGGCTGTGCATTCTCTACCTGATCGCGTCGCTGGAATCACTGCATCTGTTCAAAAATGATGTGGTCAACAAGGCGATGCTCTTCCTCGCGATGACCCTTCTGATGACCGTCATCGAGTACATCGCAGGCTACCTTTCTTTGAAGATCAACAAGGTGCGCCTGTGGGATTATACCGGTCAGTGGGGAAATATCAACGGCATTATCTGCCCAAAATTTTCCCTGTTCTGGGGAATCCTCGGCGCGATTTATTACTTTTTTGTCCATCCGCACATCCTCAGCTCTCTGGACTGGCTCGGCCGCAATCTGGCATTTTCCTTCTTCATCGGCGTGTTTTTCGGCGTGTTTGCCGTTGACGCCGCGCACTCCCTACAGATCGTATCCAAGCTGAAAAAGTACGCGGTGGAAAACAACGTTGTTGTCCATTACGAGCATATCAAGCAGCAGATTCGCCGCTCCTATGAGCAGAATGCGAAGAAGTATCATTTCTTCCGACCCTTCTCAACGGAGCGCCCCCTTTCCGAGCATTTGAAAGACCTGCGCGACAGCTTTGAGCAAAGAACGACAAAGAGGAAATAAGAAACAGCGGCGGTTGGTGCTTCCAACCGCCGCCGGCTTTATCTGGACAGGACTTCTTTTTCTATTTCTCCGCCGACATTTTGATAGCCGCCGGATTCCATGCTGTAGCCGGCTTCGCGCAGAGAAGGCTTGGTGTACAGCCAGAGCATTTCTACCGGCTCATCGAAGGGGTTATAGAACCAGTGAACGACATTTTGCGGAACAAAGATCGTATCTCCGGCACAGAAGAGCGCCTCCGTTTCATCCATGCCGCCGACGCCGCGTCCGGAGAGAATGTACATGATCTCTTCACAATCAGGGTGCGCGTGCTTTTTATGCAGGGCGGTTTTCGGCTCAAACCTGCTGTAGCCCCAGGTGCACATAGTCGAGTGCATGGTGTCGCGATCAACCAGAATTTTTCTGGAAGCACCCTCCAATTCGGGAATGGGGTAATCCACACCATCCTCCTGCGGTGTACGAATATAGGGGGAATCCTTCCGCGCCTGCGCAAGACGCAGCTCATCTGCTTTACTGATCTCTGCCATCAGCGTGCCTCCTTTTCAAATCGGTCTTTTGCAATCCACAGTCCCAGAGCGGGATTTGGAATATAGAAGATCTCTTCACCGTCAACCGTGTTGAAGCCATAGTGCAGTTTCTCGGGGTCGTATTTTTGAATGACCTGCGCATAATCTGCGGAACGGAAGCCGACGGAGTCGATTTCTTCGCGGGAAATATCCCGAACGGCATAGGTAATGGAAAATCTTCCATCCGAGGAACCATGGATAAGATGTGCCGCGGCTCCCATGTTTTCGCGGAGATCCTGATTCTCCGAGGCTTGAAAGGCCTCCAGAGTGCGCAGCCTGCCGCGATAGCCGTATTTTCGGATCAACCGATCCACCTGCGGATCCTCGCCGAACCGGACGATGCCGGGAGCCAGAATGAGCAGCTCACCGCCATCGGCCATGGCC
>CAKUMR010000079.1 GCA_934667865.1 uncultured Oscillospiraceae bacterium
TTCAAGCGCTTTGCGGTACAAAAGCCCATACAGCGTATCCGCGTCGAGGTTCTGACCGATCATCTCCGCAAACTGCCCAAACAGGCGCACCCATGCATTGAGATCGGTGCTGCAATTGTTGCAGTGCACCATAGCGACCGGGCTGCCGGACGGCGTTGCGACCAGATCCAGCTCCTCATACACAGTGGAAAGCGGGTGTTCCAGCACCAACATCCCAAAAATCGATGTCCCGGCAGAAACATTGCCGGTGCGCGGCGCAACAGAGTTGGTCGCGACCATACCCGTCCCCGCATCGCCCTCCGGCGGGCAAAACGGGATGCCTGCTTCCAGCGCGCCGGACGGGTCAAGCAGATGTGCGCCCTGCTCCGTCAAAGCCCCCGCCGATGTCCCCGCAGGCAGAGGCTTCGGCAGCAGCGCGCGCAGCGGCTGCGCAACACCGTGTTTTTCTGTCAGCGCATCAAATTTGGTAAGCATTTCTTCGTTGTAGTCCTGTGCGACCGGGTCGATGGGGAACATCCCAGACGCATCGTCCAGCCCGATCACCTGCTTGCCAGTCAGCTTCCAGTGAACGTAGCCCGCCAGCGTTGTAAGAAAGCGCACCTGCGGCACATGGGATTCCTGATTCAGGATCGCCTGATAGAAATGTGCTGCGCTCCAGCGCTGCGGAATATGGAAATTTAGTGCCCTTGTCAGCTCCTCAGACGCCGGCAGCGTTATGGTATTGCGCCAGGTGCGAAATGGCGCAAGCAGCCGCCCCTGCGCATCAAACGCCAGATAGCCGTGCATCATGGCGGAAATGCCGATCGCAGCAACACGTCGCAGCGTCACGCCGTATTTTTGCACCGCATCCTCCGCCAGCGCCGTGTAGCAGCTTTGCAGTCCCACCCATACCTCGTCCAGCGCATATGTCCAGATGCCGTGCTCCAGTCGGTTCTCCCACGTATAGCCACCGAAGGCAAGCGGCGTTCCGTCCGGCGCGGTCAAAACAGCCTTGATGCGTGTTGAGCCAAGCTCAATGCCAAGCAGTGCTGTGCCGTTTGTGATTGCATCATGCCTCATCTATGTCCTCCCTGCCCGTAATAGGCGTTCGGTCCGTGCTTACGTAGAAAGTGCTTGTCGAGCAGTTCCCGCTGCATCGGCGCGAGCTGCGGACAGAGCTGTCTGGATTGGAGTGCAAGAAATGCGATCTCTTCCAGCACGACTGCATGATAAACTGCCTCCGCTGCGTCCTTACCCCAGGTAAACGGTCCGTGGCTATGCACCAGCACCGCCGGAACATCCGTCGGCAAAATGCCGCGTTCGTGGAAGCAGGAGATGATCACATTCCCGGTTTCCTCCTCATACGCGCCGCGAATCTCCTCCGGCGTCATCTGCCGTGTGCACGGCACCTCGCCATAGAAATAGTCCGCGTGCGTCGTGCCGAGTGCCGGAATGCCTTGCCCTGCCTGTGCAAACGCAGTCGCCCAGCGGGAATGCGTATGCACGATGCCGCCAAGCTGCGGGAATGCGCGATACAGCACCGCATGGGTCGGCGTGTCCGACGAGGGTCTGTAGCGCCCCTCCACGACCTGTTCCGTTTCCAGATCCACAACGACCATGTCCTCTGCGCACAGTTCATCATATTCCACGCCGGAGGGCTTGATAACCATCACGCCCTCTGCGCGGTCCACGGCAGACACATTGCCCCAGGTGAATGTGACCAGATGATGGCGTGGAAGCGCCAGATTTGCCTGAAGCACCTGCTTTTTGAGTTCTTCCAACATCATCTTACCTCTGCTTCAGCAGCCATGCCACGTCATTTACAAAGAGGAGCTGTTTCCAGTCCTCAAACTTTGTATCCGCTGTGATGTGCACGCACTCGATCTGCATAATGTCTGCCCAATCGATCATGGTCTGTACGTCCAGTGCAGTCGTCAGAACGGTATGGTGTGCACCGCCTGCCTGAATCCAGCACTTTGCTCCGGTCAGAAGATCCGGCGCTGGCTTCCACATGACCTTTGCCACCGGTAGATTCGGCATTTTTTTGGCAGTCTTGACGCATTCGATGTCCTGCAGGATCAGGCGGAAGCGTCCACCCATATCGACCAGTGACGCGACAAAGCCCTTGCCCGGCTTGCTCTCAAACAGAAGCCGCGCGGGTGGCTGCCGATCACCGATGCCAAGCGGATAGACCCGGATCACAGGTCGATCCGCGGCAAGACTGGGGCAGACCTCCAGCATATGTGCGCCAAGCTCCTCCTCGTGCCCTTGTTCGAGCTCGTAATTATAGTCCTCCATGAACGCCGTGCCGCCGGGAAGCCCTTCCGCCATTGCCTTCATCACCGCCGTCATCGCCGAGACCTTCCAGTCGCCCTCGCCGCCGTAGCCCATGCCGTCTGCCATAATATTCTGGCTGGCAAGACCCGGCAGCTCCTCCAGACCGTAAAGATCCTGGAAATTGTTAATGAAGCAGTTGGCGTGCTCGCGCTCCATGATCTTGCGGATGGCGATCTCCTCGCGTGCCTGATAGCGTACAGCATGCAGATCATCGGTCTGTACCGTATAGCGTGCACGGTACTCGGCAAGTTTGGCGTCTACCTCTTCTTCCGTGACGCTCTGCATCACCTCGACCATGTGCCCGACAGGCCAGTAATCCACGTGCCAGCCGAATTTTTTCTGCGCCTCGATCTTATCGCCCTCAGTCACGGCGACATCGCGCATATTATCACCGAAGCGGATACAGCGCGTCTTTCTGGACACCGCCGCGCCCACTGCCGCACGCATCCAGAGCCCCAGCTCGCGGCGAAACGGCTCATCCTTCCAGTAGCCGACCACGATCTTTCTCGGCTTACGCAGCCGCGCTGCTAAAAAACCGTGCTCCCGGTCGCCATGGGATGCCTGATTCAGGTTCATGAAGTCCATGTCGATCTCTTCGTTTGGAATATCGCGGTGATACTGCGTATGCAAGTGACAGTACGGCTTTTGCAGCAGCTCAATGCCATCCAGCCACATTTTGCTCGGTGAGAAGGTATGACACCATGTCACCACACCTGCACAGGTGTCGTCAAAATTTGCTTTTTTCATCAGCTCTGTGATCTCGTCGCTCGTTTTGACTGTTGCTTTATAGACCAGTCTGCACGGCAGCGCCCCACAGGCGTTAAGCTCCCGCTCCATTTCGTGCCCGCGCCGATCGATCGTATCGAGCACCTCCTGCCCATACAGGAACTGCGAGCCGATGACCAACCAAAATTCATAGTTTTTCAGCATAGTACTTCCTCATTCATACAGCGTCAGAATACGGTTTTATCCATCGCCGCGCACCTCGCAGGTACGCGGCGATACTCCGGCAGCGTTTCAGGTGAAATCCGCCAGATATTCACGGTTTGCTTCGATCAGCTCGCCGACCATGGCATTGATCTGCTCCAGTGTGCAGTTTGCCGCCGTCATCGGATCGAGGCGGACACCATTGTAGACGTGCGTGAATTTCTTTTCGACCATGGCGCGCGCCATCTGCTGGTGGACCAGAATATTGGTCGTATTCAGCGCTGCAAGCTGCGAAGGCAGCTCGCCGACGTAGCAGGGATGGATACCCTCGCTGTCGGTATAGCACGGTACTTCGACCACGGCGTCCGCCGGCAGGTTCGGGATCAGCCCCGTATTGCGCACATTCAAATTTGCGCGGAACGGCTTGCCGGTCCAGTAGGCATGAATGATCTCCGGCGCGTACTCAAAGCTCTTGGTGATGGGGATCTCCTTATCCTCCTTTACGATCTGCTCCAGCTCTTCAAAGTAGACGTCGCGGCTCTGCTCCTGACGCAGCCACCAGCGATCATCTACGCGATACTTGGCGATCATATCAGCGTTCTTGCGGAAGTACGGACCGTACTCGCTCATATGGAACGGGGATTCGGAGACGTATTTGCCGAAGTTCTGCATGATCTCAAAGCGGACAAAGTCATAAACTCTGGAATCATAATGGCAGTAGTCCGGCTCCACCTTTTGCAGCTCTTCAATGAGCTTCTTATCCTTCGCCATCTCGAACAGGCGCGGATAGGCGTCCTTGCCGTCGATCTTATATTGCAGGAACCAGTCCATATGGTTGATGCCCGCCGCCCAAAAGCGAACGTGCTCCATCGTCGTGCCGAGATACGCCGAAAGCTGGAGCGCCGTGCTCTGCACATTATGGCAGAAGCCGAACACCTTGATCTTTGTCGCATAGCTCAGCGCCAGACACAGCGCCGCCATGGGGTTGGTGTAGTTAAAGAAGTATGCGTCCGGGCAAAGCTCCTCCATATCCTTGCAGATCGCCAGGATCGTCGGAAACGCGCGCAGCCCACGCATCATGCCGCCCGGACCGATGATGTCACCGACGTTCTGGATGCAGCCGTATTTTTCCGGGATGCCCAGATCCTTTTCATACATCTTGACGCCGCCGACATTGATAGTGTTGATGACAAACGTCGCATCGTGCATTACGTCCCGGCGTTCGGTGCTCGCAAGGATCCGCGTATCGCTGCCGAGCTGCTTGACGATCTTCTTTGCCACCTGCTCCATGATGTGGAGCTTATATTCATTAATGTCTACCAGCGCGATGCAGTCTACATGCATATCATGATACGTCAGAACGTCACAGATCAGCTTTTTGGAAAACATGCCGCTGCCGGCGCCAATAATTACGATTTTGTTCATGTTGAATGCTTCCTTTCTGTTTCTATATCCAAAATTTTCTAATCACTTGATCGCCATGCCGGATTTTCTGTCAGCCGTGATCGCAACAACGACCATGAAGATCAGCCCCTGAATGAGTTGCTGAATGCTCGGCTCGAGCTTGAGCATGACCAGCCCATTGTTCATCACCGCGTACAGCAGGCACCCGATGATGACTGAGGTAAAGCGCGCCTTCGCGCCGCCGCCGATCGGCAGACCGCCGAGTACCAGCGCGATGAGCAGGTTCGTCTCTACAAGGTTGCCGCCCGTCGCCGTCACTGAACCGACCTTCAGAAGATTGATAAATGCTGCAAGCCCCGTCAGCGCGCCTGCCGCCGTAAAGATAAGGAGCTTCATTTTCTCGACCTTGATGCCCGCAAAACGTGCGCCGATCTCACCCGCGCCGACTGCCTTGACGCGCGGTCCGAGCGGCGTATGCTGGAACAGCAGATACCCCGCCAGCAGCACCGCCAGTGTGACCGGCAGCTTCAATGCCAGCACGTCCAGCGCGTTCAGGCTCAGCGGCGCATTGACCGGCGCATCGGTCGTAAGGTACTTGCACACACCGCGGAACAGGAACATCGTGCAGATCGTCACGATAAACGATGGGATCTTCAAAAACACATTCAGCGCGCCGTTCAAAAGCCCGATGAGCGTGCCCGTCAGGATGCCGCAGACGATTGCCAGCGGAATGCTGACACGCGCGACATAGGCGATCACGATCCCGGCGACACCGATGATCGCGCCCTGTGAAAAGTCCAGCCCACCGATGGTCATCACGAAAAACACGCCAGTCGCGGTAATGAGCAGCACATACGTCTGATTCAAAATCAGCAGCAGGTTCTTCGGACGCAGGATCTTGCCGCCCGTCAAGATCCCAAATACCGCGAGCATCAGGATCAGACCGGCAAATGGGATCAGTTCACTGAGACATTTACCGATGCGAGCCTTGCCCAGCCGGGAATCCACATTCTTTTTCACGTCATACCTCCGTCAAACCATTGCCTTGATGATGTCAACTTCCGACAGCGTTTCACTGCGCAGGAACTCTCCGCTGACCATGCCGTCCTTGAGCACCAGAATGCGGTCGCTCATACCGAGCAGCTCCAGTATCTCCTCGGAGATCATCAGAATCGCCCGCCCCTCCTGCTTGAGGCGCTCCATCAGGGCGTAAATATCCGCCTTGACCTTGATGTCGATGCCACGGGTCGGGCTGTCCAGGATCAGAATGTCCGAATCCTTGCCGA
>CAKUMR010000080.1 GCA_934667865.1 uncultured Oscillospiraceae bacterium
CGCTCTGGCTTTCTGTCGGCGTTTCCGATTTCCAGCCGTGCGCACCGGGCGAGTTGCCGCCGTACCAGAACGCCGCAGCCAGCACCGCAATAATCAGCAGAGGAATCAGAACTTTCCACTTATTCTTTTTCAGCCATTCTTTCATAATAACACCTCGACGACACAGGAAAAGAAAAAACACGGCCCAGTCCGGCCGTGCAGAAAGACACGACGGCTTCGGAGATGGCAAAAGCCGAGCCGCAGCGTCCGGCGTATCTGACTTGTCCCGCTCCCGCAGGCTTCACAGTGACCGTCTCGTGGGGAATTACACCCCGTTCCGCCGCCGGCTGTTCGCCAGGCGCGCTGCGCAAGATTTATTGTTCGTAGTTATTTTACTCTCAAACGCGGGAAAAAGCAAGAAAAAATCCCGCAGTCGATCTGTTTCCCAGAGAAAAGTGCGGAAAGATTCTTGCTTTTCAAATTTCGAATTTGTTTTGATTTCGTTCACAGATTCTTCAAAAGTGTCCAATATACTGTGATTGTAAGGTCGATCGCGACATCGAACTTGCAAGTCCATCTTTTCATTTATCTCTCTTTTTATTTTCCCCTCTCTCATTTCTGTAGTGAATTCCCGTCTGGTCAACCCCCTCGACCAGACGGGAATTCCATTTTTTATCGCTCGTAATCGAATTCAAAGTCGTAAATGCTGACCGTATCGCCGTCCTGGATCCCCATTTCCTCCAGCCGCTGGAACAGACCGCTCTTGCGCAGCTGGCGGTCGAAGTACATTCTCGACTCGTAATCGGCGAAATTGATGTCCGCAATGAGCTGCTGGAGCCATTTGCCGGACACGACCCACAGGTCGTCCATCTGCTCGATCTTGAGTTCCTCGGCGTCGCCGGCCTCGGCCAGCGGCTTGACGTATTCCGGTTCATAGATCGTGACCGGCGGGAGCGTGGAGAGCTTCCCGGCGATCGCCCGGACCAGCTGGCGCGTGCCCTGCGTCGTTGCCGCGGAGATCTCGTAGAAGGAATAGCCGCGCTCCTCCACATAGGCGCGCAGGCGTTCCAGATTGTCGCTGCCCTCCGGGATGAGATCGCATTTGTTCGCCGCGACGATCATCGGACGCGAGGCAAGCTCCGCCGAATACTCCGCGAGCTCAGCGTTGATCTTTTCAAAGTCCTCGATGGGGTCGCGGCCCTCGCTGCCGGAAACGTCTACGATATGCACAAGCAGACGGCAGCGGTCGATATGCCGCAGGAAATCGTGGCCAAGGCCTGCGCCCTCCGCCGCACCTTCGATAATGCCGGGAATGTCCGCCATGACGAAGGACACGCCCTCCTCGACATAGATCACGCCGAGGTTGGGGTACAGCGTGGTGAAATGGTAGTTCGCGATCTTTGGCCGTGCGTTGGAGGTCACGGAAAGAAGCGTGGACTTGCCGACATTCGGGAAGCCGACCAGACCGACGTCCGCCAGCAGCTTCAGCTCCAGAATGACCTCATGCTCCTCGCCGGGCAGGCCGGATTTCGCAAAGCGCGGCACCTGCCGCGTCGGCGTGGCGAAATGCTGGTTGCCCCAGCCGCCGCGTCCGCCCTTACAGAGAATGAAATCCGCATTGTCTGACATATCCCTGATGACCTCGTTGGTTGCCGCATCGCGCACGACCGTGCCGCGCGGGATCTGAATGACCAGATCATCCCCGCGCTTGCCGCTGCACCGCGCGCCCTGTCCGTCCTGCCCGTTCGGTGCGGTGTACTTGCGCTTATAGCGGAAGTCCATCAGCGTGGACAGATTGTCATTGACACGCAGGACGATGTTGCCGCCCTTGCCGCCGTCGCCGCCGTCCGGGCCGCCCGCCGCGACGTATTTTTCCCGGTGGAATGCAACCGCGCCGTTGCCGCCGCTGCCGGCCTTGACGAAAATTTTAACTTTATCTACAAACATTTAAGACTCCCCTTTCAGATGCAGTTCATAAAACGCTGCGTCAAAGGTTTCGCTGCCGTTGAGCTTGCTGTACTGCCCATAACGGACGAGCTGAAATCCGCACTTGCGGATGACGTTTCCGGAAGCGGCGTTTTCAAGCGCATGCTCCGCAGTAAAGACGTTGATGCCCAGCTCCCGGTGTCCCCAGGAAAGCATCGCCTTTGCGGCTTCCGTGGCATAGCCCTTCCCCCACATATCGCGGCGGAGGTTGTAGCCCAGATGATGAAGCCCATCGCTGCATTTACCGATGCCGCCCGCGCCGATCAGCAGGCCGTCCTCCCTGCGGTAAAATCCGAATTCCAGATTCTCCGGCCGGAGGGAGGCAATCCATTTCTGCGTTACGGAAAGCTCGCAGTGCAAAGGATAACTCATATAGCGGTTGACCTCCGGATCGCTCGTCCAGACAAACATCGCCGGGGCATCTTCCAAGGCAACCGGCTTCAGAATCAGGCGTTCCGTTTCAATATGGTACTGCACTGCAATGCTCTCCTCATAAAAAAATCCCGAACATAAGGGCTTATGTTCGGGATTCCGTATTGCGTCTTACTGCTCCACTGCGTAGACAGAGCACATTTTGCGATCCTTGCCCAGACGCTCGAACTTGACGTGGCCGTCGATCTTTGCGAACAGGGTGTCGTCGCTGCCGATGCCGACATTGTTGCCGGGATGAATGTGCGTGCCTCTCTGGCGAACCAGAATGTTGCCCGCGAGGACGAACTGGCCGTCCGCGCGCTTCACGCCCAGTCTCTTGGACTCGGAATCACGACCGTTCTTGGTGGAACCGCCGCCCTTCTTATGCGCGAAGAACTGAAAACCCATTTTCAGCATTTGTTACACCTCCAAAACTTCGATATAATCCGGATAATCGTCCCGCAAGCTGCACATCGTCAGCATAAAGCCAGTCAGAACTGCCTGAACGGCGTCCTCGTCGTCGCAGGCTGCGGGAAGTGTGAGGGTAACACGCGGCTCGTCCTGATTCATTTTGACGTTTGCGTGGTTGCCCAGCACGTCATTAATCGTACATTCCGCAAACTGAACCGCAGAGGAAACGGCTGCGCACACGATGTCGCTGCCCTCCTCGGCATAGCCGCTGTGTCCCGAAACGGAGAATCCGTTGATTCTGCCGTCATGATTGAAAACTTCTACTTTTGTCATTACACAGAGATCTTCTCGATCTGCACCTTGGTGTAAGGCTGTCTGTGGCCGCGGATGGACTTGGAGTCCTTCTTCGGGCGATACTTGAAGACGACGACCTTCTTGGACTTGCCGTTCTTCAGCACCTTGGCCTCGACCTTCGCGCCGTTGACCACGGGAGCGCCGAACTTGGAATTTTCGCCGTCGACGACTGCCAGAACCTGATCGAAGGTCACGGTTTCTTCAGCCTCAACGCCCAGCTTTTCGACGTAAATGACGTCGCCTTCCTTGACGCTGTACTGCTTACCACCGGTAACGATAACTGCCTGCATTTCTTTTGCACCTACCTTTTTTGTAGTCTCGCTCTGAAGGTGTGAGGGCATACCTCAACTTCTACCTCTTCAACGCGGCTTGTCTATCATAGCATTTCCCGGCAAAAAAGTCAAATACTATTTGACCAAAATCAAAACTTTTGTTATAGTATTTTTGAAAAAATCGAAAAAACGGTGATCACATTGAAAAGATTTCTGGCTTTTGTCCTTCTTCTCGCGCTTTTCCTGACCGGCTGCCGCGCGCAGGCGCCGGAGCAGACCGAGTTTTTTGCCATGGATACGCTGATGAATCTCAAGCTCTGGGGCGATCCGGACGGCAAAGCCGCGCGCGAGATCGTGCAGACGGTAGGCGCGCTTGCCTCGGCACTTTCCGTGACGGACGCGCAGAGCGAAATTTCCCGTCTGAACAAAACCGGCAGCGCCGCGCTCTCTGAAGAAACGGCTGCGCTGCTTGCCGCCGCGCTGGAGCTCTCGCGGAGGACGGACGGCGCTTTTGACCCGACGGTCTGTCCCCTCGTCCGGCTCTGGGGCTTCACGGGAGAGACCCAAGCCGTCCCCGAAGCCGAGGAGCTGCAAAGCGCCCTTGCCGCCGTCGGAACGGAAAACGTCCTGCAAAGCGGCCAGAATGTCACCCTCCGGAACGGCGCCATGCTGGACTTCGGCGGCATCGCCAAGGGTTACGCCGCAGAGAAATGCGCCAGATTGCTTGAATCCGCCGGGATTGAAGCGGCCCTTCTCTCCCTCGGCGGAAACGTACAGACCGTCGGCACGAAGCCGGATGGCTCTGCATGGGCCGTCGGGATCGCCGACCCGGAAAATCCCACACAGGCGATTGCCACCCTGACCTTCACAGGCTCCCTGGCACTTGTGACCTCCGGGGGCTATCAGCGCTATTTTGAGGAAGACGGTGTGCGCTACCACCACATTCTTGACCCGAAAACCGGCTATCCTGCGCGAAGCGGCCTTGCCTCCGTTACGATTCTGGCGGAAAGCGGGACGCTCGCCGACGCGCTTTCCACGGCGCTTTTCGTCATGGGACTGGACGCCGCCGCAGAGTTCTGGCGCTCCTCCGACGATTTTGAAGCAATCTTTGTGACAGACGGTGGAAAAATCTATGCAACGCAGGACGCGGCTTCCCTGCTCGGCGGCTGTGAATTTGAGGTGATCTCCCGATGAAAACCAGAACATGGCTGCTGATCTTCGGCGCGCTCGCGCTCGTCTGCGCGGCAGCGCTTTTTCTCCTTCGTCCGGCACAGGCCGCACAGGCAGATATCCGCTCCGACGGCAAGCTCATCGCCGCGGTCGATCTTTCAAAGGACGCGGAGTATCGCATCGAATACGGTGACGACTGGAACATCGTCGCCGTCCGCGACGGAAAAATTTTCGTGGAATCGTCGAGCTGCGCCAATCAGGACTGCGTCCGCCGCGGCGCGGCAAACGGCGGCGCGCCCATCGTCTGCCTGCCGAACCGGCTGGTCATTGCTTTTTCCGCAGAAAGTGACCTCGACGCACTTCTCGGATAGCGCGAAATATTGCAAAGCAGTCTAAAATGGAGAGGCCATGTAGTGGCCTCTCCATTTACAGTCGTCTTGTATTCTCCGAAATTTCACACAGGGCATTGGCCGCCTCCGTTGTGAAGTCCGGTGCCTTTGCAAGATCGCCCAGCGACACCATCCCGACGACTCTTCCGTTTTCCTCGACCGGAAGCCTGCGGATCTGTTCGCGCGCCATCAGCTCCGTCGCCGTACTCGCCTGCTCCTGCGCGCCGATGGAGATCACCCGCCGCGTCATGATCTCGGACACCCGCGTCCGCTCCGGGTCCTCCTCCGCAGCGACGCAGCGCAGGACGATGTCCCGATCCGTCACCATCCCTTTCAGGCGCCCCTCCGACGTACACACCGGCAGCGCACCGACATTGTAGCGTGCCAGCAGCCGCGCGGCGACCGCAGCACTCTCCTCCGGCGCGACGGTCACGATCCTCTGCGACATGACATCCTTTACCAGCATACCTTTCCTCCCTGCGGCTTTGCCGCCAAAAGAATAAGCCCTCCGCCGACAAGGCCGGCGGAGGGCGTTTGTCATCCTTATTATGGGAGGACTTTTTCCGGTTTATACTTATTTATGGAAGCTGGCGTCGATCGCGGCCGCGGCCTTTTTGCCCGCGCCCATGGCCAGAATGACCGTCGCTGCGCCGGTGACGGCGTCGCCGCCGGCATAGACGCCCTCGCGGGTGGTCATATTCTCTTCGTTGACGATCAGGCAGCCCTTCTTGTTCGTCTCCAGACCGGGGGTCGTAGAGCGGATGAGGGGGTTCGGAGAGGTACCGAGCGCCATGATGACGGTATCGACATCGAGCTTGAACTCGCTGCCCTCGATGGCAACGGGACGGCGGCGGCCGGAAGCGTCCGGCTCACCCAGCTCCATGCGGATGCACTCGATCGCAC
>CAKUMR010000081.1 GCA_934667865.1 uncultured Oscillospiraceae bacterium
GTCTGGTGACGAACGAGCCGGGCGTTGCCCTGACGATCTTTTCCGCCGACTGCACGCCGGTGCTCCTGTATGACCCGGTCGCGCGCGCGATCGGCGCGGCGCACGCCGGCTGGCGCGGGACTGCCGCCGGGATCGCCGCCCGTGCGGTGGAGGTTATGCAGCGGGAATTCGGCTCCAAGCCGGAAAATATCCGGGCGGCCATCGGCCCCTGCATCGGAGAATGCTGCTTTGAGACCGATGCCGACGTGCCGGAGGCCATGCTTGCGGCGCTGGGCGAGGAGGCGCGGCGCGCCATCCGTCCGGTAGGCGATAAATTTTATGTAAACCTGAAAGACCTGAACGCGCTCTGGCTGGAGCGTGCGGGCCTGCACCGGATCGACATTTCCTGCGACTGCACAGCCTGCCAGCCGCAGCGCTTCTGGTCGCACCGAAGGGTCGGCAATGCCCGCGGCTCATTGGCGGCCGTGATCATGCTGCCGGAAGGGGAGGCGGAAGAATGAAGCGTCTGATCGCACTGTGCCTTGCCGCGGCGCTCCTGCTGTGCGGCTGCGCCGGGCAGCAGACGGAGCCTTCCCAGACGACGGAGTCCGAGCCTGCCTCCGAACCGACGGAATCCACGGCGGCGGACAGCGGCAGCTTCGGCCTGTCCTATCTGCCGGAGTACGGCCTGAATCCCTATACCTGCACCGCCACGGTCAACCGGGCGATCTTCTCCCTGATGTATGAAAGCCTGTTCGTGGTGTCCAACCAGTTCCGCGCGGAGCCGCTGCTCTGCGAGAGCTTTACGGCCTCCGAGGATGGGCGGACCTATGTCTACCGGCTGCTTTCCGGCGTGACCTTCTCCGACGGGACGCCGCTGACGGCGCGGGACGTTGCGGCCTCACTGAACGCCGCACGGGACAGCGCGCTGTACGCGGGCCGTCTGGAGCACATTACGTCGATTTCCGTGCTGGATGACAGCGCCCTCAGCGTTGTGCTGGACACGGCCTATGAAAACTTTTCTCTGATGCTGGACGTGCCCGTCGCCAAGGCGGATACGGTCAGCGCTGCCGCGCCGGTCGGAACCGGGCCTTACGCCCTCGACGGCGACCGCCTGCGCCGCAATACGGCGTGGTGGCAGGAGGGCGAGTTTGCGGTCAAGGCGGCGGAGATTCTGCTGACGGCAGCGACGACCCCCAACGCCCTGCGGGACAATTTTGAATTCGGCACGACTGATCTGATCTACTGCGACCCAAACTCCTCTGCGGCGGTGGGCTACCGCTGCGATTTTGAGGTTTGGGAGGTTCCGACGACCATCCTGCACTACCTCGGCTTCAATCTGCGCAGCGGCCTGTTCGCAAGCGATACCCTGCGCACGGCAGTGACCTACATGATCGACCGCGACACCCTGTCCAACGCCTGCTACGGCGGCTTTGCCATTCCGGCGACGCTGCCCTGCTCGCCGGATTCCGACCTTTCCGATGCGCAGCTTGCGGCGCAGTATGCTTATGATCTGCCGCGTTTTCAGGCGGCGGTGCATAACAGCGGCGTGCAGTCTACGGAGGAAGCGCCGGGGGTGTTTCTGGTCTGCTCCGACGACGCGACGCGCGTCGCCGTGGCGGAGAAGCTGAGCGAGACCTTCCGCGCCTGCGGGCTTTACCTGACGGTGCGGGCGCTTCCCCTGAAGGAATATAAATCCGCACTTTCCAACGGCAATTTTGACCTTTATCTCGGAGAAGTCCGCCTGACGGCAAACTTTGACCTGTCGGAATTCTTCTCCTCCGAGGGAAATCTGAACTACGGCGGCATTTCCGGCACGGAGCTGGCGCAGCTCTGCGCCGCCTCGCTGGAAAACTCCGGCAATTACGCCGACCTGTGCGCCAGAATTCTGGCCTCGGTGCCGATCTGCCCGGTCGCGTTCAAAAGCTATGCGATCTATGTGACGCGCGGCAAGCTCGCCTCCATCACGCCTGCGGTGGACTACCTGTTCCACAATGCGGTCACCGCCCGGACGCTGACTGACGCCGACCGTACCTACGAACAGTCCGGTGCAGGGGAACCGTCCGAGCCGACAGACGGCTCTGTGGAATCCACCGAACCTTAAAGACGCTATTTTTTGAGAGGAGTCATCACCTTGAAAGCATTCGCGGCTTTGGAGAATGTCATTTATCAGAAAAAGTTGGAGCGGAAGGTCTTTGCCTTCTGCCGACGGCGTCAGCCGAAGCTCCTGCGCTTTGTTCCGCATTATCTTGCGGCCAACGTAAGCTGTTTCTTCCGTGGGATCAGCCGGGAGGAATACCTGCGCTGCCGCTGGAGCTTTTTGCAGCAGCTGAAGGATCCGGCGAAAATGCTGGAGCGCTTCTTCCATAAGGCGCGCCGGAAGCTCTGGCTTCCGCCTGCGGGGACGGAGATCGTTTCCGACCAGCCGGAGGCGGTGCTTGCTGCGTTCTGCGAAAAGAATGGCTACGCTCTGCGCGCCAATGTCTATGACGCAGCGGCCTGCCGCTTTGCGGGCTTCCGCACGGAAGGGGAGCTGGTTGCCAAAGACGCGCCCTACGCGGCCTATGGAAAGCTCTGCGGGCAGGTGATGGACGGCGCGGCGGAGAAGCGTTATGTCTGCGGCCGCAGCGTTACGCAGAGCCGACGGAGGTACCTTGCGGCGGTCTGCGGAAGAAAGCTGCTGTGCCATGCGCTGCTGCTCCTTTACGCGGTGCTGCTTGGCTATGCCTCGCTTTATTATGCGGCGCTGGGCTCGGACAATGCGGCGGAGCTGTTCCGCTCCTATCTGGCCTCGCCCGCGGTGTCGCTTCTGAATCTGGCGCCCGTGGTGCTGGTGATGTTTTTCCTCTACTACCTTTTTAACAGTGCGGCGGCCGCGGCGCTGGTCACCTCCGCGCTGACGCTTGTCATGACGTGGGTACACTATTTCAAGCTGGTGTTCCGCGGCGATCCCTTCCTTTTTGAGGACGTGCAGCTCATCCGCGAGGCAGGCGCGATGACGGGGAGCTATTCTATCGTCCTGACGGCGGGAATGTGGTGCACGGCAGCGGCGGCCCTGGGAATATGCGTGCTGTTTGCCCTGCTTCTGCGGCAGAAGACGCAGCGCCCGCAGGTGCGCATGATCGTGCTTGCAGCGCTGCTCCTGCTGGGCGTGGGCGGCTACCGGTCGCTTTACTGCTCGGAAACGGTCTATGAAAAGACCTATCGCCCGCTGACCTTCCAGAGTGTGTGGAATTCCAGCCATCAGTTCCAGAACCGCGGCTTTTTCTACCCCTTCCTGCACAGCACGGCGGCGGCGTTCGATCCCGCGCCGGAGTATTACAGTGAGGCGCGCGCCGAAGCGGCGCTTGCGCAGTACGACGATGCGGACATCCCGGAGGACAAAAAGGTCAATGTGATTGCCTGTATGCTGGAATCCTATTCGGATTTCACGCGCTTTGAGGAGCTGACCTTTACCGAGGACCCCTATGAATTTCTCCATGCGCTGGAGGCGGAATCCTACAGCGGCACGACGCTGAGCTATGCGTTCGG
Source organism: uncultured Oscillospiraceae bacterium (assembly GCA_934667865.1). Next base: position 3,511 of record CAKUMR010000081.1, read on the forward strand.
CGGCGGTACGAATATCCCGGAGCGGCAGTTCCTGACCGGCCTGACCGACCTCCCGAGCTTCCGCAGGACGACCAATTCCTACCCATGGTATTTCCGCCAGCAGGGCTATACCGTGGAGGGCAGCCACCCCTATTATCACTGGTTTTATGACCGCAGCACGATCAACGAGCGGCTCGGGTTTGAGGCGTATTATTTTGACGAAGATACTTACAAGGCGCTGAACGGCGGCAGGCCGATGAGCCACGACAGCGTGCTGTTCCCACATATTGTGGAGCTGTACGAGCAGGCGGCGGCCCGCGGGGAGCATTATTTCTCCTTCAATGTGACATTCCAGGGTCACGGGCCGTATTCCGCCGACGTGGAGTATGATCACCCTTACGTGGAAAACAAGGGCTATTCGGAGGAATCCTACAATTATCTGAACAATTATCTCGCGACTGCGGACGACATAGACGATGCGCTGAAGGACATGGTGCAGTCGCTGCGAGAGAGCGAGGAGCCGGTCGTGCTGATCCTGTTCGGCGATCATATGCCGGGGCTTGGCAACAAGGACTCTGCCTATGCCGAGTTCGGCATTTCCTTCGACCTTGCTACGGACGAGGGCTTTTACAATTACTATTCCACGCCTTATGTGATCTGGGCGAACGACGCGGCCAAGCGCGTGCTTGGAAATGACTTCGTCGGGGAGGGGCCGACCATCGGCACGAATTTCCTGATGAATGAATTTTTCCGCCTTGCCGGGTATACCGGGAACGAATATGCGCAGTATACTGCCGATCTGATGCAGACCTTCCAAAGCATCCACAGCACAGGAATCTGCCTGACCCCGGAGGGACTGTGCCGCGAACTGTCTCCGGCGCAGGAGGAAGCCTGTGAGGAGTTCGTGGATGTTCAGTATTACTGGCGGAGCAATTATCAGGGAAAATAAGCGAAAAACAGTCTCGCGGGCCATTCGGTTCGCGAGGCTGCTCAGACTGTCAAAAAACCTATCCAGCTTAAAGTTACGGAGGGAAGAAAAGAGTGAAAGGGAACCGTCAGGGTTCCCTTTCACGTTCAATAACCCGCCGCAGTGGCCAAAATTGCAAAATATAAATACAATATTTGATTTTGCAATTTTGCAGACAGCGTGTCAAAAAAGTCTATTTAGACTTTTTTGACACGCTGCTATTTTATTCCGGCTTTTCCGTGAGTGAGCGCAGTGGGTTGGACGCGATCGAAGCCCGCCGGGATTCCTCGTGCAGGTCGCGGATGACCTCGGCGATTCTCTCATTGACCTGCTCCACCTGCGAGAGCAGCTCCGAGGCCGACATCCGCAGCACGCCGCTGCGCAGTGCAGAGAGCTGAATCAGTCCGTCGGAGGTTGCCACACGGACGGCGTAGTTTTTGCCGATCCTGCTGACGAGCGCTTCAATGTACTGGTCGGCGCTTTCGCCCTCCTGCGTGTAGACGACGCGGAGATTGCGCTCCTTCGTCCGGGAGCCCGTGCCGCCCTTGACGCGGTAGCTGTCAAAAACGACGACCAGCTCGCAGGGATGGTAGCCACAGTAGTTGCTCAAAAGGTCGAGCAGCCTCTCCCGTGCGCCGGGGAGATCGGTCTGCGCCTGTTCACGCAGACCGTCCCACGCGAAGATAATATTGTAGCCATCGACGATCAGGTATTCCTGCTTCGGCGGCGGGAGGGGGATCTCCTCACTTTTTGCCGCGGGGATGGGGCGGTAGAGCGTGCGCTTTTCCGGGCCGAACTCCCGCTCGATGATCCTTTGCAGCTCCTTTTCGTCAAGATCAAGATTGCGCGGGCGGAGCTGCGGCGGGGCAAGCTCGACCGGCTGCGGCTTTTTCAGGATGCTTTCCAGATGCATATACTCCGGCACCTTGTCCCATGGTACAGGAAAGCCCGCGCCGTGGGCGCAGAAGACGGAGTCCGGCGTGTTTTCCAGATCGGCGCGCGGGTCGTAGTTCGCCGCGGCAATGACGGCCCCGGCGTTGTGGCAGGGCGCATAGCCCTCGACCGTGCAGCGCAGGCGGCCGCGGCCGCGCGTGTAGGCGGCAAGCTGCGAGGCATAGCCCTGCATCTCGGAGACGGGGGCGCTGCCCGAAAGCTGCATCCCCTCCGGCACCTCCTCTGGCGAAGAAAAGCTGCCGGACATGGCGCGGATGTCGTTGATCGCGCGGCCGATCTGTTCCGGCGGCACGGTCAGCGTGAAATGGTAGTACGGCTCCAACAGGACGCTCTCGGCCTGCATCAGCCCCTGCCGGACGGCGCGGTAGGTCGCCTGACGAAAATCGCCGCCTTCGGTGTGCTTGAGGTGGGCG
>CAKUMR010000082.1 GCA_934667865.1 uncultured Oscillospiraceae bacterium
GTGTAAACTATTTCGACACGGCCTACCCCTACCACGCCAGCCGGTCCGAGCGTGTCATCGGCCGCGTGCTCAAGGCCTACCCGCGCGAATCGTTCTTCCTTGCGACCAAATACCCCGGCCACCAGCTCGCCGCGCGCTACGACCCGAAGGCGACCTTTGAGGAGCAGCTGGAAAAGTGCGGTGTAGACTATTTCGACTTTTACCTCCTGCACAATGTCTATGAAAACTCCATCCATACCTATATGGATCCGCAATGGGGTATTATTGACTACTTCGTCGAGCAGAAAAAGCTGGGCCGCATCCGCCACCTCGGCTTCTCCACCCACGGCCGCGTGGAAACGATGGACACCTTCCTCCGCCGCTACGGCGAGCACATGGAATTCTGCCAGATCCAGCTCAACTACCTTGACTGGACGCTTCAGGACGCAAAGGGCAAGTATGAGCTGCTGGAAAAATACAACATCCCCGTCTGGGTCATGGAGCCGGTGCGCGGCGGCAAGCTGGCGCAGCTTCCGGCGGAGCTGGACCGCGAGCTGAGGGAGCAGCGCCCGGAGGAGAGCGACGCGGCGTGGGCGCTGCGTTGGCTTCAGACGCTGCCGAACGTCAGGATGATTCTGAGCGGTATGTCCAATATGGCGCAAATGGTGGATAACGTCGCGACCTTCAGCGGCGGCGAGCCGCTCAGCGAGGAAGAAGTCGCGCTGCTGGCGCGCGTGGCCGATGCGCTGCATCAGGGCGTGCCGTGTACGGGCTGCCGCTACTGCTGCGAGGGCTGCCCGATGGGCTTGGACATCCCCATGCTGCTGAAATATTACAACGACGCGAAGTTCCAGCCGTCCATGAATCTGGGTATAGCGATCGAGGCGCTGCCGGAGGACAAGCGGCCGGCGGCTTGTGTTGGCTGCGGCCAGTGCGCACAGGTCTGCCCGCAGAGAATTGATATTCCCGGCGCGATGCAGGACTTTGCAGAGATCTGCGCAAAGCTGCCGAGCTGGGCGGAAATATCCCGCCAGCGCGAGGAAGCCGCCCGCAAGAGCCGCGGCTGATTTGTTATGATTTGCAGATGAAAAAAGATGGCGCAGACGGTTCCCCGTCTGCGCCTTGCTGCATCCATCTATTAAAAAAGCTCGTATCCCTACGCGATAGCCTGATACTGATTCTTGATTAAAATATTGAATCAAGAATCCCGTGTGCTACGCACACTCGCATCGTGCGAATGCACGCTGCGCCGTCTCATGCAGAAGCTGACGCGCCTTCGGCGCTATAAAAAGCTTTTCAAGCTTTTTAACAGATTCTAGTATGACAAATCGTCTGCATCCGCAGGAACGCTCTTAAAAATCTTCCCCCCCCAAAAAACGCCGGGAACCCGTTCTATTTCGGGCACCCGGCGAATATACTTTATACCAAACAAAGCCGCCGGCCGGTCAAAGCCTTTGCAGAAGCGCTTCGACCCGCACACAGTGCTGCGGAAAACGCGCCAGCAGCTCCGGTGCAGCCGAGGCCATCAGATAGGCGCTTCCGGCATAGTCGAGCATCCCGACATCGTTGTAATTGTCACCGATGGCGAGGATCTCCTCCCGCGTGATGCCCAGAAGCTCTCCCAGCCGCCGCAGGCCGTCGGCCTTGTCCGACCGGGTGAAATCGACCCAGCGCTCGCCTGCGATGCGCGGCGGCAGCGGCAGACCGGTCATCTCCGGCGCCAGCGCGGCGGCGTCGGGGCAGAAGGCCGACACCTTGAGAATTTCCTCCGGGATATCCTCCGGCGCGGGCACATAGACCAGACGGTTGCCGACCTCCTCGATCACCGCCACGATCTCCGGCCCCTTGGGGAAGAGATAGCAGCCGTCCACGCCGGAAACCATCAGCTCGCAGTCCGGCCGGACGAGAATGTCATGGCAGAGCGTCAGCGCGTCCGCGCGCGGGATGGCGATGGTGCCCAGCAGCGCGCCGCCCGGCGCGTAGAGGGTCGAGCCGTTTTCGCAGATATAATACAGCTCGTTCGCGACGGGCGCAAACAGCCGCCGCAGGCTCTCCGGTCTCCGCCCGCTGGTCGGGCAGAAGCGGATGCCCTTGGCCGCCAGGCGTGGGATTTCTTGCAGAACTGCGGGTGCGATCTCACGCTGCCACGGAAACAGCAGCGTTCCGTCGATGTCGCATGCAATCAGTCGAATCATGAAAACTCCTTTCTACTTTGTGCTGTCCTGATATTCCGACGGACTGATGCCGGTCAGCTTCTTGAAGGTGGCGGAAAAATAGGCAATGTCGCGGTAGCCGACCTGCTCGGCCACCTCATAGACCTTTCGGCGGCAGTCGCGCAGCAGCTCCATGGATTTGTGGATGCGATAGCGCGTCAGATAGGAAAGCAGCGTCGAGCCCGTTTCCTTCTTGAACAGGTGGCTCAGATGCCCCTCGCTCAGGCCGAGCTGCTGGGCGATCATGCCCACGGTCAGACTCGGATTGCCGTAGCTTTCCGCGATGCAGTCCATGGCCGAGAGCACGTAGCGGCTCTGCCCGCCCTTTTTCGGCAGCTCGACCTCTCTGGCCCGCGCCGCCTGCGTTTCCAGCTTCTTTTGCAGCGTCAGCACCGCCTGCTCCAGATCGCCGTCGTGGAAGGGCTTGAGCAGGAAGTCCACCGCGCCCAGCCGCATCGCGCTGCGGGCGTACTCAAAGCTGTCGTAGGCGGTCAGGATGATCGCCGGAGCGCGGCAGCCGCGTTCGCGGAGCTGGCGCAGCATCTCGATGCCGTCCATCTTCGGCATTTTCAGATCGGTGATGATGAGCGTCGGCTCGCAGCGCTCCACGGCGGCAAGCGCCTCCTCGCCGTTGGCGGCCTCGCCCACGACCACGCAGTTGATCGCCGCCCAGTCCACCGTCAGGACGATGCCCTTGCGGATCATTTCTTCATCTTCAACGACCAGTACCTTCAGCATGGCCGGGGTCCTCCCTTCGTGTCACGGGCAGCGTGGCGGTGATGACCGCGCCCGCGCCCTCCGCGCGGTTGGCCAGAAACAGGCCGAATTCCGCGCCGTAGTGCTTTTGCAGAATGGTGTCCACATTGAATAGTCCCAGATGTCCTTCGCCTGCGGCGTGGGGACGGTATTTTCCCAGCAGCTCCGGCGGCAGGCCCGCGCCGTTGTCCGCCACGCAGATGCGCAGCACGCCGTCCGCGGCGGAGGCCGTGACCTCCAGCCGGCCGCCGTCCACGCCGGTCAGGCCGTGCATGACGGCGTTTTCCGCCAGCGGCTGGAGCATCATCTTCGGCACGAGGCAGTCCTCCAGCTCCGCCGGAATGTCCACGGAGAAGGTGAAGCTGTCGGCCAGCCGAATGCGCTGGATTTCCATATAGCGCTTGAGAACCTCCACCTCCTGCCGCAGGGAAACGAATTCCTCCGGCCGGATGCAGAAGCGCAGGATGTCGGCGAGGTCCGTGGACATCAGCGCGACCTGCGGCACCTGATTGATTTTGCTGATCCACTTCATGGTGTCGAGGGTGTTGCAGAGAAAATGCGGGTTGAGCTGCGCCTGCAGCATCCGGATCTGCGCGTCGTTGAGCGCGCGCTGATTGTCGACCAGAAGCTGCTGGTTGCGCTTGAGGTCGATGACCATGCGGTTGAACTGCTGCGCCAGCTCGCCCAGCTCGTCCGACTGCAGCACCGGGACGTGGACCTCCAGATTGTTTCTGCCGACCTGCTGCAGGGCGTTGTGCAGCTGCCCGATGGGGCGGAAGAGCTGGCGGCTCATCTGAAAGCTCATCACGATGCACACGCCGATGCAGATCAGCGCGCAGGAGATGCTCACGGTGTATAACAGCCGCATCGTGCTGCGGGTAAAGACCTGCGGCTGCTGCAAGACGACGCTCAGCCCCGTCGCCTCGTGCCTGCGGATGCGGTAGACATAGTCCTCGGACAGGCCGGTGAGCGTCCCGCCGGAGAGAAGCTGCGCGCGCAGCTTTGCCGCAAGCTGGTCGCCCAGCGCGGCGCTCGTGCAGTAGACGGGCCGCCAGTAGCGGCTCAGAACGGCAAGATCGTTCTGTGTGCCGGCCTTGCCGCCCAGCAGCGATTGCAGCCCCGTGGGCGAAACGCTGATGACCAGATAGCCCATGGGCGCGCCGTAGGAATCGGTCAGCAGGGCCGCGCCCTGTAAGACCGCGTCGGAGGAGGGCTGTTCACCGGAAATGTAAACCAGCTCGTTTTCAGGCGCCTGTGCCGCCTCGTATAAAATGCCCCAGTTCGTGGGCAGGCGGAGGCTCGCGGGCGCAGTCTGCGTGGAGTAGCGCCAGAGGCCGCTGATGTCATAGAGATCGAGCCGGGCGAAATTCTTCGCCTCGCCGGAGGCGCGGAAGAGCTGACCGTTGACCAATGTGTCCTCCGCGCGCTCGTCAAACAGCGCCTGACTGATGGTCCGGTTGCCGCGCAGCGCCTGCACCGCATCGCGGATGCCGCCGTCGAGCCGGTCGAGAGCCAGAATACTGTCCTCCAGCGCCTGCTCGGACTGTGTGTCGGCGCTGCTCGTCATGCGCAGACGGAAGATCTGCAAGAGCATCGCCGAGCAGATGAGAAGCGGCACGAGCGATACGATCAGAAATCCGGCGAACAGCCGCTTGCGGAAGGAGTACGATCGTTTCATTTTCCGCCCTCCCCGTTAAGGAACGCCTGAAAGCGTTCGAGGATCGCGCCGCGCTCGCTGCTCGCCTGCGAGATATCATACGCCGTCATCGGGATTTTTTCAAGCCGCACCAGCGCCGCAGAGGGCTCAACGTCGCTGCGCACACTGCGGCGGGAGAATTCCGAATCCTGCAAAAGCGACTGCACGTCGCGGCTGACGGTGAAATCGAGGAAGCGCCGGGCGTTTTCCGCGTGCTGCGCGCCGCGGATGAGCGCGCTGCCGTCCGGCACCGCGCTGGTGCCGTCGGAGGGGTAGACCATGCGCAGGTTTTCGCCCGCGGCGATGCGCTTGAGCGCGGTTTCCTCCAGCGTGACGCCCACCCAGTCCGTGCCGTCGGCGACGGAGTCTAAAATGGCGCCGGAGGAGGAGAGCAGCCTGCCGTCCAGATTCTCCGCGAAGGCGCGCAGCGTGTCCTCCTGCGGCGCGTCCGCGGCGCTGAGCAGGGTCACAAGCTCCGTGTAGCACGAGCCGGAAACGGCGGGGTCGGCGAAGGCGATGCGCCCGCGGAACTCCGGCCGCAGCAGATCCTGCCAGCTCGTCAGCTCGCTGCGCTCGACAAACTTGGGATTGTAGATCAGCACGACGGGCAGGGCGGAAAAGGGCGTCCACAGCCCGCCGGCGGTCTGGTACTGCGGGGCGATGTCCGCCGTGCCGGCGCAGAGATAGGGGGTGAAGTATTCGCTGTAGGCCTCCAGACTGTCCACTCCGCCGCCGAATATCACGTCGGCGCAGGGGGCGTCCGCCTCCCACGCGATCCGTTCCAGCAGCTCGTTGGTGCCGCCGGTGACCACGTCCACCCAAATACCGGTACGCTCTTCAAATTCCTTGACGATCGGCCACCAAACCTCCTTTTTATGGGAGGTATAGACCACCAGCCGCTGCTCCTGCGCGGGGGCGAAGTCTGCGCCGTCCGGCGCAGTGTCCGCTGCGCAGCCGGCCAGCAGGCACAGTGCCGCCAGCGCCGCCGCCAGACGGAAGAAAGCCCGTTTTTTCATCCTGTTCTCCTTTGTCTTATGTTCTGTCTGCACTTTGCCTAATTATAGCATAGAAACCATCCGGTTTTCATTAAAAACGCACAAGAATCTCAGAATCCTACAAAATAACGCAGTTTTGT
>CAKUMR010000083.1 GCA_934667865.1 uncultured Oscillospiraceae bacterium
GACCCGCGGCAAGATCGCCAAGATCGGCTATCTGCTCGAGGTCACCGAAGTAGAATAAGGAGGAGACAAGAATGGAATTACATGAACTTGCTCCCGTCATGGGTTCTACCCAGGTTGGTAAGCGTAAGGGCCGCGGCACCGGCACCGGCAACGGCAAGACGGCGGGTCGTGGTCACAAGGGTCAGAAGGCTCGTTCCGGCGGCAAGGTCCGTGTGGGCTTTGAAGGCGGCCAGATGCCTCTGGCAAGACGTATCCCGAAGCGCGGCTTCAACAATATCTTTGCAAAACCGCTCACCGCTGTGAACGTCAGCGTTCTCAACGTGTTTGAAGACGGCGAAACCGTCGATGCGGCTGCACTGATTGAAAAGGGCATCCTGAACGACTGCAAGTACGGTCTGAAGGTTCTGTCCAACGGCGAGCTCACTAAGAAGCTGACTGTCAAGGCAGCGGCGTTCTCTGGTTCTGCCAAAGCAAAAATTGAGGAGGCAGGCGGAAAGGCTGAGGTGGTGTAAGTGCTTACGACACTTCGCAATGCATGGAAGATCGCGGATCTGCGCAAGAAGCTCCTTTTTACGCTCCTGATCATCCTGCTGTACCGCATCGGCAATGTTATCCCTGTCCCGTTCGTTGACGTCGAGATGATGGCCCAGATGTTCAGCCAGCAGCTGAGCAACACCATCTTCGGCCTGATGGACATGATGTCCGGCTCGGCGTTCTCCCAAGCGACGATCTTCGCGCTGTCTATTCAGCCGTATATCAACGCCTCCATTATCATTCAGCTTCTGACCATCGCCATCCCTGCTCTGGAGCGCCTGAGCAAGGACGGCGGCGAAGAAGGCAAGAAGAAGATCACCAAGATCACCCGCCTGACGACGGTCGCCATCGCTCTGCTGATGGGCTTCGCCTACTTCATGATGCTGAAGAACTACAACACGCAGTATGCTCTGTTGATCAGCGATTCCTTCCTCGCTGCTCTGGTCATCATCCTGACCTTCACCGCCGGCTCCACGCTGGTCATGTGGCTGGGTGAGCAGATCACCGAGTTCGGCATCGGCAACGGCATCTCCATGATCCTCTTTGCAAACATCATCGCCCGCATCCCGTCCGGCATCATCAAGCCGATGGTCAATATGCTGTGGGCGCAGTGGTACTGGGTGCTGCTGCTGGTGGTTGCAATGCTTGCAATCATCGTGTTCATCATCTACGTTTCCAACGCGGAGCGTAGAATCCCTGTTCAGTACGCAAAGCGCGTGGTCGGCCGCAAGGTCTATGGAGGTCAGAACACGCACCTGCCGATCAAGGTCAATATGTCCGGTGTCATGCCGATCATCTTCGCGCAGTCCATCGCGAGCTTGCCCGCAACGCTGTGCACCTTCTTCGGCTGGACGAACAGCTGGGTCTATAAGCATGCTTTCCAGAGCACGACCGTGATCTACACAGTGTTCTATCTGCTGCTTATCGTCGGCTTCAGCTACTTCTACGCAACCATTCAGTACAACCCCGTTGAGGTTGCCAACAACCTCAAGAAGAACGGCGGCTTTATCCCCGGCTTCCGTCCGGGTCGTCCGACTGCGGACTTCATCCGCAAGGTCATCAACAAGATCACGCTCTTCGGCGCGCTGTATCTTGGCGTGATCGCGGTCCTGCCGATCGTTCTCGGTGTTGTTATGAAGGATACCCGCTTCTCCTTCGGCGGAACTTCCGTTATCATTATTGTCAGCGTTGCGCTTGAAACTGTGGCCGCAATTGAGGCTCAGATGATGATGCGCAACTACTCCGGCTTCCTTGAGAAGTAACGGAGGCGGCACATGAAACTGATTCTGCTGGGAGCTCCCGGCGCAGGAAAGGGAACACAGGCTGAGATCCTTGCATCGAAGCTCAACATCCCTACCATCTCCACCGGGAACATCCTCCGGGAAGCAATCAAGAACGGCACCGAAACCGGCCTGAAGGCCAAGAGCTTCATGGACAAGGGTATGCTCGTTCCTGACGATGTCATTATTGGCATCGTCAAGGAACGGCTGGCCCAGCCGGATTGTGCGAACGGCTATATCCTCGACGGTATGCCCCGCACGATCCCGCAAGCCCAGGCGCTTTTGGACAACGGCGTTGAGATCGACCGTGTCGTTTCCATTGAAATCGAAGACGCCATGATCGAGGCGCGCATGACGGGACGCAGAGTATGCGGCTCCTGCGGCGCAAGCTATCACATCGTGGCGAACCCGCCCAAAACGGAGGGCATCTGCAATGCCTGCGGTTCCAAGCTGGTCATCCGCGACGACGACAGACCGGAAACGGTGCGTCACCGTCTGGAGGTTTACCACACGGAAACCGAAGCACTGAAGGGCTTTTATGAAAAGCTCGGTAAGCTGCGGCTTGTCGAGGGGAATCAGCCCATCGAAGATGCAACTCGTGATATTCTGGCGGCATTGGGTGATTCAATATGATCTCAATCAAAAATGAGCACGAAATCGAGGTCATGCGCAAGGCCTGTAAAATTACCGCGGCAGCTCGTGCTCTGGCAGGAGAAATGGTAAGACCAGGCGTGACGACCAAAGAGATCGATAAGGCGGTTTACGATTTTATCGTATCGCATGGCGCGACTCCGTCCTTCCTGCATTACTGCGGCTATCCCGCGAGCGTCTGCATTTCCGTGAACAATACCGTCATTCACGGGATTCCGGACAGCCGGGTGCTGAAAGAGGGAGACATTGTCTCCGTCGATGTCGGAGCAAAGTGGGGAGGCTTCCATGGAGATTGCGCGGCTACGTATGCCTGCGGAAAAATTTCGCCGGCGGCGCAGCAGCTCATTGATGTCACGAGACAGAGCTTTTTCGAGGGCGTGAAATTCGCACGCCAGGGGAACCGGGTTTCGGACATTTCTCATGCGGTTCAGACTTACGCTGAGAGCTTCGGCTATGGTGTCGTCCGATCCTTCGTCGGTCACGGAGTCGGGGAGGAAATGCACGAGGAGCCGGAAGTCCCGAACTTCGGCAAACCCGGAAGGGGCCCGAGACTTATCCGAGGCATGACCATCGCCATCGAGCCGATGATCACCGAGGGAACGTACGAAGTGCGTGTCCTGAAGGACGGCTGGACGACGGTCACCGCTGACGGAAAGCTCGCTGCCCACTACGAAAATACTGTGCTCATTACAGACGGCGAGCCGGAAATTCTCACCGTCACCGAGGGGCTGTAGTATGGAAATACAAAAATCGGATATTGTTCTTTCCGAAGCCGGGCGCGATCAGGGAATGCTGTTCTTTGTGATCGACACAGACGGTGTGTACGTTTCTCTGGCGAACGGCAAGGAGAGAAAGCTCGAAGCGCCAAAGCGTAAAAAGCTCAAGCATATCCGTTTCGTCCTTCGGCCAGATTCGACTGTCGCCGCGAAAATTCGTTCCGGCGATAAAGTACTCAACAGCGAATTACGAAGGGAATTGGCCATCATTGGCCAGAAATTCAACGTTCAAACCAAGGAGGTTTCTGAAACTTGGCAAAAGACGACGTAATCGAACTTGAGGGCATCGTAACCGATGCGCTGCCGAATGCGATGTTCAAAGTCAATATTGGCGGCGGGCATATGATTCTGGCACACATTTCCGGCAAGCTCAGAATGAACTATATCAAGATCTTGCCCGGTGACAAGGTAACTGTTCAGATGTCTCCGTATGATCTGACCCAAGGCCGGATCACATGGAGAAGCAAGTAAATCAGAGACATTGTTCTCATATGGAGGTTAAACAGTATGAAGGTTAGACCGTCCGTGAAGCCCATGTGCGAAAAATGTAAGATTATCAAGCGCAAGGGTCGCGTCATGGTAATTTGCGAAAACCCGAAGCATAAGCAGAGACAAGGCTAATAGGAGGTGCTCGAAAGTATATGGCACGTATTGCTGGTATTGACCTGCCCCGCGAGAAGAGAGTTGAGATCGGACTCACCTATATCTTCGGCATTGGCAGAAAAAGCGCGAATGACATTCTGAAAATGGCCGGCGTGAATCCCGACACCCGCGTCAAGGATCTGACGGAGGATGAGGAAGCCGCGCTGCGTGAAGTCATCGACAAGAACTACACCATCGAGGGCGACCTCCGCCGTGAAGTTGCTCTGAACATCAAGCGCCTGACCGAAATCGGCTGCTACCGTGGCATGCGCCACAGAAGAGGCCTGCCGGTTCGCGGCCAGCGCACCAAGACAAACGCTCGTACTCGTAAGGGTCCGAAGAAGACCATCGCGAATAAGAAGAAGTAAGGAGGGGGATATCAATGGCTAAAGTAGCTGCTAAGAAAGTGATCAAGCGCCGTCGTGAGCGCAAGAACGTTGAAAAGGGTGCCGTGCATATCCGCTCTTCCTTCAACAACACCATGGTTACCGTTACCGATCTGCAGGGCAATGCTCTTTCTTGGGCATCCTCCGGCGGACTCGGCTTCCGCGGTTCCCGTAAGTCCACTCCGTACGCCGCACAGATGTGCGCCGAGACCGCTGCCAAGGCTGCGATCGAAAACTGCGGACTGAAGACCGTTGAAGTTTACGTCAAGGGCCCCGGCCAGGGACGTGAGGCAGCCATCCGTGCTCTGCAATCCGCAGGTCTGGAAGTTGTTATGATTAAGGACGTCACCCCCATTCCTCACAATGGCTGCCGTCCTCCCAAGAGACGTCGCGTCTAATTCGATAAGGAGGAATTCATAGAATGGCGAAAAATACTCAGCCCGTTCTCAAGCGCTGCAGAACGCTGGGCGTTTCTCCTGCCGCAATGGGTTATTCCAAGACTTCCAATAAGAACCCCGGCGGCCAGAGAAGAGCGAAGAAGTCCGAATATGCGACCCAGCTCACTGAAAAGCAGAAGGTCAAGTTCGTCTATGGCATCCTGGAGAAGCAGTTCCGTATGTACTACGAAAAGGCTTCCCGTGCCGAAGGCAACACCGGCGAGGTGCTGCTGAGCCTGATCGAGCGCCGTCTGGACAACGTTGTGTACCGTCTCGGCTTTGCTGCGACCCGCCGTGAGGCGCGTCAGCTCGTCAACCACGGTCACTATACCGTCAACGGCAAGCGTGTGAACATTCCGTCTTACATGGTTAAGGCCGGCGATGTCATCGCTGTCAGCGAAAAGAGCTGCTCCAACAATCGTTTTAAGAAGCTGAAGGAAGACGACGCGTTTGTCGCTACTCCCAAGTGGCTTGACCGCGACAAGAATACCCTGACCGGCAAGGTCCTGGCTCTGCCGGCAAGAGACGATATCGACTTCGAGATCGCAGAACACCTCATCGTCGAGTTGTACTCCAAATAATGCTTCACCCTCGTTTATTGGTAAGCTGATTTACACCGCAGAACAAGTGTTTTGCAGAATAATAAGGAGGGTATTAGTTTTATGGTAGAAATTGACAAGCCGCGTATTGAGTGTATCGACTCTCCGGAAGATCCGTCCCATGGCGTATTCATCGTAGAACCTCTGGAAAGAGGCTACGGCACCACTCTGGGTAACTCTCTCAGACGGATTCTGCTTTCTTCTCTGCCCGGCACTGCCGCGACCTCCATCAAGATCGCCGGCGTGCAGCATGAGTTTTCCACGATTCCCGGCGTCAAGGAAGACGTCACGGAGATCGTGCTGAACATCAAGCAGATCATCGCCAAGATGAACTGTGATGGCGTGAAAACTGTCTATATTGACGCGACCGGCGAGTGCGAAGTCACTGCCGGCGACATCAAGACCGACGCGGATGTCGAGATCCTGAACAAGG
>CAKUMR010000084.1 GCA_934667865.1 uncultured Oscillospiraceae bacterium
CGCTCATACAGTTCGCGCGACCGCTCCAGACGGCGGCGGTCGTGGTCCTCCATCCCGAACGCAAAGAATATCTTTGCCGCGGCATACACGACCGAAAAGGCGTTGGGATATTTTTGCAGCGCCCGTTCCGCCTCTTCCAGTCCCGCGGGGTCCTTGCGCCGCCGGTAATCCCGCAGGCGCTCCGCCGCCGCGTCCTGCCGGTTGTCGCGGAGCTCATAGCCCAAAAGCACGTCTACGGACGTGTCGAAAAAGTCCGCCAGCGCGACGAGCAGGCTGAGATCCGGAGCGGAGAGCTCCGCCTCCCATTTGTAAACCGCGCCCGCCGTCACGCCCAGCGCCTGCGCAAGCTGCTCCTGTGTCAGGCCGCGCGCCTTGCGGAAGGCGCGGATCTGATGCGCCAGTTGAATCTGTCCCATCCTTCTTCCTCCGTTCTTCAAGCTGGTTTCAGTATAGCCGATTTGGAAGAGAAATGGAACACACCAGTCGTATGATTTAGAGAGTAATTTCCATACCGTTTGTATGGGTTTATAAAATTAACCGCATGGAGCATCTCCATGCGGTTAAAATCAGATCTCAAAAATCAAATCGTCGCCGTCCGTTTCCGCAAGCTGAGAAAACCCCAGCACACGATACAGCCGCTGCGCGGCGGTATTGTCCAGCTCCACCGCCAGCTTGATGGGCGTCTGCGGGCAGGCCGCTTTCAGAAGCTTCCCCGCCAATGCCGCCGCTGCGCGGCCATATCCCTTGTCTTGCTGCTTCAAATCAATAAAAAAGCTCCACGAGGTCGCTTCCTCGCCGCCGTTCCAGCAGTAAAAATCCAGAAAGCCAATGCGCTCCCCTTCGGTCGTGCAAATCACACACGGCCAGTGTTTCTCCGGCTCCAGATATGCACGCCCAACGGAAAACCATACCGGATTTACAAATTCTCTCTGCTCCTTCGTGAGCTGGCACTCATTTGCGGCAAAGATCAGATCCGCCTCCGTTTTCATTGGGCGGAGGCAAACCGTTTCATTTGACCAGAATCTCTCCGGCAGCGCTTGCAGGCTGCTTCGCAGGTTCATTTCCTCACCCCTTCAAAAGCGCCACCCAGACGCCGAAGATCTCGCGCACCTGATAGTTGATGCGCAGGCTCAGATATGACGTGTGCGCCGGAACGCCCAGCGCGGTCACGCCGAGCTGCTCAGCGTAAAGCTCCGCGCGGCAGAGGTGGTATTCGCTGGAAACGACCGCGATCCGCTCCGGCCGCGCGCCGCTGTCCGCTTCAATTACGCCCAGCGAGAAGCGCAGGTTTTCCTGCGTGCTGGTCGACGCCTCCTCGCGGAACAGGCGCTCCGGGGCAATGCCGCGGGCCGTCAGCCAGTCGAACATACACTGCGCCTCGGTCAGGTCCTCGCCGCTGCCCTGCCCGCCGGAAAGCACCGCTTTGCTCTCCGGGTACTCCTGCAAATAAGCCAGCGCCGCATCCAACCGCTCCCGCAGGGAGAGGCTGGGAACGCTGCCGTTCACCCCCGCACCCAGCACGACCAGATAATCCGCTGACGGCTCGTCCGCGCCGGAGGCGCATACGCCGATCCAGACGGAGGTTGCAAGCATTGCGGTCAGGAGCAGGCACAGGCAGACAAGCATGACCCGCCGCAGCCACTTCATCCCGCGCGGAAAACGGCCGCGCAGCGCATCCACAACGCCGAAGGCCAGAATCCCCGCCGCCGCCAGAAGCAGCAGAAGCGCAGAAAACTGATAGCCGAACGCGAGGAAATAGACCAGAATTCCCGCCAGAACGCAGACTGCCGCCGGGAGCCAGTACCTCAGCCGCATGGGAAGAGGTACCCCTTGAGTACCTTGAGTGTATTCAGAACACCGTCCTTGTGACTTCGCTCGTAGCCATGAGAAGCATAGACGCCGGCACCGATCAGCCCATGGCGCAGATCATGTCCGGCCGAGAGCGTCGCCTCCACGTCGGAGCCGTAGTGCGGATAGATGTCCACGGCGTAGTCGGCGTTTTCCTGCTTCGCCGCGGCGATCAACTTTTTGACGACCTCGTGGGAATACGGGCCGCCGGAATCCTTGGCGCAGATGGAGACCTGCCGCTCGGTGCATTGCAGACCCGCGCCCACACAGCCCATGTCCACCGAGATCGCCTCGGTCACGCCCGCCGGGACGGAAGCCGCGCCGCCGTGGCCGACCTCCTCATAGACCGTGACATGGACATAGGTACGGCGCGCCGGGGTCAGATGGTTGTCCGCCAGATATTTGGCAAAGCCCAGCAGGATACCGACGGAGAGCTTATCGTCCAGAAAACGGCTCTTGATATAGCCGGACTTCGTCACGCGCGTGCGCGGCTCAAAGCAGACGAAATCGCCCACACTGATGCCCAGCTTTTTCACATCCTCCGCGGATGCCGTCGGCTCATCCAGCACGACCTCCATGCAGTCAAAGGCGCGTTTGGTGTTGTTGTACTCGCCGTTGACATGGATGGAAGCGTTGACCAGCTGGAAGGTTCCCTCATAAACGCCGTCGAACTTCGTCACAACGCGGCAGTTCTCCGCCTCGGCGTTGTTCGCGTTCATGCCGCCGACATTCACGATGCGCAGGCGGCCGTCGCCCTTGATCTCCGCGACCATACCGCCAAGCGTGTCGGTGTGCGCCTCCAGAAGCAGCGCGTCCTGTGCATCCGCGCCGCCCAGATCGATCAGCACACCACCCTTGACGGTGCGCTTGGCGGAAAAACCGAGCTTTTCAAATTCTCCGCGGACGAATTCCTCCGCCGCATCCGTATAGCCCGTCGGGCTATCGATCGCCAGAAGCTCCACGGTTTTTTCTATCGAAAAGTTAACATAATTTTCCATATGGATTCCCTCCTTTATCTATGGTATTAGCATATCCGCAAAGGCCGGAAAAGTCAAACAAAAACTCCCCCGCGCCCTCGTCTGCTTCAAGCATACACCCCGCGCGTGACGCTGCGGTGACTTTTCCGTGACAATTTCGTCACATTCAAAAAAGTACCGCGGCGCAGAAGCACCGCGGTACTTTGAAACGATTTGCTTAATTTTTCACCTTTTCGGCGATCTCCTTCAGGCACTTGGCCATGAAGTCGTCCACGCTCATGACACCCTCGTCACCGCCCGCTCTGGTGCGCACGGCCACGCTGCCGCTCTCGGCTTCCTTGTCGCCGACGACCAGCATATAGGGGATCTTCTGCATCTGCGCGTCGCGGATCTTGTAGCCGAGCTTCTCGCTGCGGTAGTCGCCCTCGACGCGGATGCCCGCATCGCTCAGGCGCTCAACGACCTTCTCCGCATAGTCATGGCAGCGGTCGGTGATCGGCAGGACGCGGACCTGCGTCGGCATCATCCACAGCGGCAAAGCGCCGGCGTATTCCTCGATCAGGTAAGCCAGCGTACGCTCGTAGCAGCCGAGGGAGGTGCGGTGAATGATATACGGCAGAGCCTTGTTGCCGTTCTCGTCGATATAGTACATGCCGAAGCGCTCAGCCAGCAGCATATCGATCTGGATGGTGACGAGGGTATCCTCCTTGCCGTAGACGTTCTTATACTGAATGTCCAGCTTCGGGCCGTAGAAGGCGGCCTCGTCGATGCCGATGGAATAGTGTACGTCCAGATCGTTCAGGATGCGCTCCATGACGCTCTGCGCATGATCCCACTGCTCGGGCGTGCCCTCGTACTTGTTCTTGGGATTCGCGGGGTCCCACTGGGAGAAGCGGAAGGTGCATTTATCCAGCAGGCCGACGGTTCCCAGGAAATACTTTGCAAGCTCCAGACAGCCCTTGAATTCCTCTTCGAGCTGATCGGGGCGCAGCACCAGATGGCCCTCGGAGATCGTGAACTGACGCACACGGATGAGGCCGTGCATCTCGCCGGAATCCTCGTTGCGGAACAGCGTGGACGTTTCGCCCAGACGCATGGGCAGGTCGCGGTAGGAGCGCTGACGGTTGAGATAGACCTGATACTGGAAGGGGCAGGTCATGGGGCGCAGCGCGAAGCATTCCTTCGTTTCGTCGTCCGGGTCGCCCATGACGAACATACCGTCCAGATAGTGATCCCAGTGGCCGGAGATCTTATACAGCTCGCGCTTTGCCATGAGCGGCGTCTTGGTCAGAAGATAACCCTTCTTCTGCTCGGTGTCCTCCACCCAGCGCTGTAACAGCTGGATGACGCGCGCGCCCTTCGGCAGCAGGATGGGCAGGCCCTGACCGATGCACTCGACGGTCGTAAAATATTCCAGCTCGCGGCCGAGCTTGTTGTGGTCGCGCTTGAGCGCTTCGGCCTGCTTGGCCAGATATTCGTCCAGCTCGTCCTTCTTCGGGAAGGCAATGCCGTAGATTCTCTGGAGCATCTTGCGCTTGGAATCGCCGCGCCAGTAAGCGCCGCAGCACTGCGTGAGCTTGAAGGCATTGGCCTTGATGCGGCCGGTGGAGTCCAGATGCGGGCCTGCGCAGAGATCTGTGAACTCGCCCTGCGTATAGAAGGAAATAACAGCATCCTCCGGCAGGTCGTTGATCAGCTCGACCTTATACGGCTCGCCGAGGCTTTCCATATAGGCAATCGCCTCCGCACGCGGCTTCTCGGAGCGGACAAGGGGCAGGCGCTCCTTGCAGATCTTCTTCATCTCGGCCTCAATGGCGTCCAGATGCTCCTGCGTAAAGGAGAAGTCGGCGTCGAAGTCATAGTACCAGCCGTTATCGATGGACGGGCCGATGGCCAGCTTGACCTGCGGATACAGGCGCTTGACCGCCTGCGCCATCACGTGCGAGCAGGTGTGCCAGTAGGTCTTGCGGTAGGCTTCATTTTCAAAGGTGTACAGATTTTCTTCGGACATGGTGTTAACCTCCTAACATGATGAGGGGCAATAAAAAATCACCCCTGAATGATCAGGGGTGAGAGAAATCCCACGGTTCCACCCTGCTTGCAGCGCATGGCGCTGCCGCTCGTTCGCGCGCTAACGGGCGCACCCGTCTCTGCTTACTGACTGAAATTTCAGCGGAGCGACTCAAAAGCGGTCAGCGGCGGCAGGCAGCAGGAATTTTCACCGGCCATTCCCTCTCTGTGCGGCCAAATCCGACGCCGTTCTTTGTCACAGTCCTTTTAATAGCCCAATCTTACCACGGTTTTTTGGACTTGTCAAACATTTTTTCGCAAAAATGTTTATGTTAACCGTTCTGTAACTTTTTCCACAAGATGTTGCGATTTTGTTGCATCAGAGTGACACATATCGTTTGCATAATTCTCATGTATATCTCAAAAAAGTTTGCATAATATGTCGAAAAATCGAAAGGACTTGACAAATCAGAAAAAATAGTTATAATAGTCGCAGGTTACAATATAGTAACAATAGCTTCATAATTTCTCAGTCAGAAAGGAGGTTACTCTGATGCACAGAACCGGAATCCATAAAAAGCACTGTGCTGTCTACCGCGTACTGTTGATCGTCCTGATCGTCGCCGTACTCGCAGGCGCGCTTTCCTTTGTTGTTTTCGCGCAGAACAGCTACGTCATCACCGACGGAGAAAACGTGACGGTCTGCCGCACCTTCCGCAGCGATCTGAACGCCGTTCTGAACGAAGCCGGAATCTCTCTGGGCGCGGAGGATACCTATACGACT
>CAKUMR010000085.1 GCA_934667865.1 uncultured Oscillospiraceae bacterium
GGCGATATGCTGATCCAACAGCACGAACAGATCGGCAACCGGGAGTCCGGAAGCGTGCGTCAGATCCTCTTCACAGGCCGGGCAGGCACAGATGAGCATCTCCGCACCGGTACCGACTGCGTCATACATTCTCCATGCAGCGGTTTTTTCAATGATCTCCGGCGCATAGGAGGAAAGCGCTTCTCCGCCGGTGCAGCGTGTCAGCGTCTTGCTCTGCCACATCTCCTTGACGGTATAGCCGAGTGCTTCGATCAGCTTGCGGGCGGGTTCCGTTTCCTGCAGATCTCTCGCCAGACGGGCGGGATCGTGATAGGTAACGGCTCCGGAGCTCTTCTGCACGTGCAGCTTGCCCTGCTCGACCAGCTCTTCAACGTAGGAAGTCGCCGTGCAGACCTCTGCATTGAGCTTCAGTTCCCATGTGGTATATTCCTGCTTCAGCATTCTTGCGTCACTGGGATTAAGGACGACGATCCGCTTTGCGCCATAGGCGTTGAGCGCCTTTGCGCAGGCAGAGGCAACATCCTTGACCTCCTGCACGCCGCCCATCAGATCATACTCCACAGATCCGGTGCTGAGATTTTCGGTGAACACGCTATAGTCCACGCCGGCCTTATCCAGCAGGCTTACAAATGCCTTGACCATGGCCGGATCCTTCACCGCAGCGATCGCGCCGACATAAACCAGCGTTTCCGCCTTTGTATTCTTCCGGAAGCCATAGGGCTCCAGTGCCTTCTCGCCGGAAACATGATATAGTGTTCCGTCCTTCAGCAGACGCTCCGCAGCGTCCTGCACACCCTGCGGCGCAAGCCCCTGAGCCATCAGCTCCGAGCGCACCTCACGGATGAACACCGCAGGCTCATAGCCGGTTTCGCAGTTGGAGGAACAGGCATTGCACAGGCAGCACTCATAAATATCCTTGGAAATCTCGGAGAGCTCCAGTGCATTTTTTTCTACAAGGGAAAGTAGCAGCGCCTTGGCGCGCGGGTTGTTGAGTTCCTTGCCCAGCGCAATACCGAGGGGGCAAAGGTGTCTGCACATGCAGCAAAACCGGCAGGCATCTACATTTTTTTTGCTTTTTTCACTTAACATCTGTCTTTCCTCCTTGGTTAAATTCCCATCTTATAGGGGTTCATAATGCCGTTGGGATCGAGCGCCTTCTTGAGTCCCTCAAAGACGATCATGCTGTCGCCATACTGCTCTTTCATCAGGCGGCCGAGCTTCATGCCGACGCCGTGGTGGTCATTCACAACGCCGCCGCTGGCCAGCGCTGCGCGCACGCCTGCATTCCAGATCTTATTGTGCAGGCGGAATGCCTCCTCGGGATCCGCAGGCGGATTGTCCATGATGAAACGGTCGTACATCATGCAGCCCCACTCATACCAATGGGAGAAATGCGCGATAAAGCGGACGCCCTCAAACTGTTCGGTGGCTTCCTTCATGGCATGGTAGCACTTTTCCACGTTTGCATACTTCAGAACTGTGTCCATCGTGCCGAACATCAGCGGGAAATCAAGCACCTTATCCGGATAGAAGAAGGTCAGACGGCTGTCCCACCACTTTTCGCCGTAATCGGAGCCGAGATCCTCTGCACCGTAGCGGGCGCAGATTTCCAGCATATGCTTCTCCTCCACGGCGACCATATCCTTTGCGCCCTCAATGGCAACGTTCATGAATGCACCCGGCTTGGAGAAGCCGATCACCTTCTTGATGAGGGATACCGTTTCCGCCTCATCGTACAGGCGAATAATGGAGGGCTTGATGACCTGAAGCATATCGCGTCCGGCAGCGAGGCCGTCGGCAACGCTCTTGAAGAGGAACGCGCGGAAGCGCCGGGTCTCCGGAAGGCGATAGAGCTTCATCGTCGCCTGCGTCATAACGCCGAGCGTACCCTCAGAGCCAAGGAAGAGATGCTTCAGATCCGGGCCGGAGGAATGCTTGGGCACGGGCGCCGAATGGAGAACCTTGCCGTTGGGGATGACCATTTCCACATTGACACACTGGTCGTCGATCTTGCCGTACTTTGTGCTCAGCACACCGATACCGTTATGTGCGAGGAAGCCGCCGAGCGTGCTGCAGTTGATGGAGCTGGGGTAGTGCATCAGAGAATAGCCGCGCTCGTTGGCGTAATACTCAAGCTGCGTATAAACGATGCCGGTCTGTGCCGTGACGGTCATAGACTGTTCGTCGAAGTCGATGATCTTATTCATCCGCTTGGTGTCAAGCAGGATGCCGCCCTTGAGCGGAAGCGCACCGCCCTGAGAGCCGCCGCCGCCGCCCCACGGATACACGGGCAGGCGGTAATAGTTCGCGATGACAAGAACCTTGGAAACCTCCTGTGTCGAGCCCGGATAGACAATGATGTCCGCCAGCGGAGGAATCAGACCGCGGTCGGCATACATGCGCGGGAGCCAGAAGTTGTCCACGCTGTGGGAGATCTTGTCGCTTTGGCGCACGGAAACATTCTCCTGCCCGACGGCGTCTTCCAGCTCAGAGCGGATCTGGCGCATCAAAAAATCGTTCATATGCAAATAAGCTCCTTTCAAAATGAAAAATCATTACAAACTGATTATAGTTATTCTGAAAATGAAAGTCAATATTTATCACAAAAAAATGAAACAAAATTTCTGCTCCGAAATTGTTTAATTTGCCGAATTGTGATTCATTTTTTCAAAAAGCTATTGTTATTTTCTGAAACGCCCTTTATAATAGTAAAAAATGGATTCTGCTGGCCGTGGCAACGGAGACTTTACTCTTGGCTTTCGGCAATCTTGGGAGGAAACTGGCATGGAAAATGACATTAAAATCAATACTGTATCTGTCCTGATGAAAATTCAGATGCTGCTGCCAAAGCTCAGCAGAGCAGAGCAGCGCGTCGCAGAGTATATCCTGAACAATTCAAGCAAGGTAATCTCTCTATCCGTTGCAGGGCTGGCCGATCTCAGCGGTGTCAGCGATGCGACCGTTGTGCGCGCCTGCAAATCTTTCGGCTTCAGCAGCTATCAGGAATTCAAGGTCACACTGGCAAGGGACACCGTATCTCCTCTGCAAAGCATCCACGCAGAAATCGGACAGAACGACTCTCCGCAGCTTGTGATTGACAAAGTATTTCAGGAAAATATCCATACGCTCCAATATACGCACAACACCATCTCGCAGGATGCGCTTGTGCAGGCAGCAGATGTACTGCAAAGCGCCCGCCGCGTCGTGATTTTCGGGCTTGGCAATTCCAGTGCCATCGCCCTTGATTTGCAGCACAAGCTGATGCGGCTCGGTATCTTTGCGCAGGCGTTCTGGGATACGCATATG
Source organism: uncultured Oscillospiraceae bacterium (assembly GCA_934667865.1). Next base: position 3,307 of record CAKUMR010000085.1, read on the forward strand.
CAGGAAATCGCCGCCGTGCAGTGCAGCGAAGGCGATGTTGTCTTTGCCATCAGCCACTCCGGCAGCTCCATAGACGTTGTGGAAAGTGCTAAGCTCGGCCGCTCCAACGGTGCCTGCGTGATCTCTCTGACCAACATCGGCCGCTCCCCTCTGAGTAAAGTTTCCGACATTGCGCTGATGACCGCCTCCCGTGAAACGGAATACCGTCTGACCTCCATTGCTTCCCGCATCGCGCAGATGACAGTCATCGACTGCCTGTACACATTAATTGCATTGAAGATGCCAGGCAGCACGGACATCTTCTATAAAATAGATAAAGCACTTGACCGAAAAAAATACTGAGCTTTCTCCCCTGCCGAAGCGCCAGACAAGTTGTCTGGCGCTTCGGCTATTCTTTTCCGCTTATCCCGTTTTCCTTGCTCCGTCCGAAGTCATTATGAAAAAATCGTCAATTCGCACAAAAAGAAGATTGAATATTTGTTTCATATTTTTTTCGAAAATTGTTGACAAGTTGTTTCATTTTTTGCATAATGAGAAAGTAATAACATTTCAATATCCCCCGCATCCTGCCGCACTTTTCATGCGCAGCACTGCAAGGCAGAACGGTCTGTTCCGGCTTGCGCCGCTTAAAAGAGTATAAAACCCGCGACTGCGGTTTTATAAAAACAAAACACGGAGGACTGATTATGAAAAAGTACTTGGCACTGATTTTAGCACTGGTTCTGGTCGTTGGCCTGTTTGCCTGCGGCACAAAGGAACCGCAAAATGGCACTGACACTCCCAGCACTTCCAGCGATCCCGCCTCCCCCAGCTCCTCGGAGCCCACAAATGACGTTGAGCCCTTTATCGGCGTCACGATTTTCAACTATTCCAACAACTTCGTCGGCTACATTCGCAATGGCGTTGACTACTATATCAAAAATGAGCTCGGCGGCATCAAATACCTGATGGTCGACGGTGAAAACGACCAGGCAACGCAGACCGAACGTATCGACACCATGATCAGCAAGGGCGTCAACGCACTGGCCGTCAACATGGTTGACTCCACTGCCGCAGACACCATCATTGCAAAGGCAAAGGAAGCCGATCTTCCTGTCATCTTCTTCAACCGTATGCCCACCATGGAAATGCTCAACAGCTATGACAAGTGCTGGTACGTCGGCCTGAATTCCATCAATGAAGGCAAGCTGCAGGCACAGATCATGATCGACGCATGGACCAAGGATCAGGCAAAATACGACGTGAACGGCGACGGCAAGCTGCAGTACGTCATGCTCAAGGGTGCAGCCGGTCAGAGCGACACCACAGAGCGTGCGGAAGGCTTCTATGCCGAGGTTGAAAAGAACGGGATTCCGGTTGAGGAGCTCGGCACCGAAATCGCCAACTGGAGCACCACCGAAGCAAAGGAAGTCATGGAAACCTGGATCGGCAAGTACGGCGACAAGATTGAAATGGTCATCTGCCAGAATGACGCCATGGCGCTGGGCGCTGTGGAGGCCCTGAAGGGCAACGGTCTGATCAGTGACAAATCCGTCGTTCCCGTCATCGGCATCAACGCCCTGCCGGAGGTTGCAGAGCAGATCAAGGCCGGCAATATGCTCGGAACGGTCCTGACCAGCACCTATGACTCCGCCCGCGCTATCATTGATATGTGCATCAACGCCATCAACGGCAGAGAGATCACGGAAGGCACCGAATGGACTCTGGAGGACGGCAAAATCGTCCGCATCCCTGAAACCATGATCACGATCGACAACATCGACGTCGCGGTTGACGCCTATAAGGCTGCTTCCAAGTAAAAAGAAAAATATGCGAAAGTGCGAAGAAGCGCTGGCCGTTTCTTCGCACTTTCTCCTAAATCAAGCCATCCCGTCTGAATGACAGACCGGCAATCGAAAGGTGGAACACATATCGTGGCTGAAGAATATTTATTGCAAATGCAGGGCATCTCGAAAGCCTTTCCCGGCGTTCAGGCGCTCGATAACGTGCAGTTATGTGTCAAAGCCGGTGAGGTTCATGCGCTCATGGGCGAGAACGGCGCCGGTAAATCGACCCTGATGAAATGTCTGTTCGGTATCTATCAGAAAGATAGCGGAGAGATCCTGCTTGACGGAAAGCCCGTCAGCTTTTCCAATCCCAGCGATGCGCTGCGGAGCGGCATTGCCATGGTGCAGCAGGAGCTGGAGCAGGTTCCAAATCAGAGCATCATGAACAACATCTGGCTGGGACGCTTCCCGCACTCTGGTCCCTTTGTCAAAGATAAGGT
>CAKUMR010000086.1 GCA_934667865.1 uncultured Oscillospiraceae bacterium
CTGCACCTCCTGTCTCTTGGCGCCGGCCATGTACAGGCCCAGCTCCTCGACGGTGGTCTTCTTCGGGTCGAATTCGCCGACAATCTCGCCCTCGTACATGACGAGGATGCGGTCGGAGAGGCTCATAACCTCGTCCAGCTCCAGAGAAACCAGAAGAACGCCCTTGTTCTTATCGCGCTGCGCGACGATCTGCTTATGGATGTATTCGATCGCGCCGACATCCAGGCCGCGGGTGGGCTGGACGGCAATCAGGAGCTGCGGATCCTTGTCGATCTCGCGGGCGATGATGGCCTTCTGCTGGTTGCCGCCGGACATGGAGCGCGCCATGGTAATGGGGCCCTGACCGGAACGGACATCGTACTGCTCGATCAGCTTGTTGGCGTAGTCGCGGATGCTCTTGCGCTTCAGGAAGCCGGCCTTCACGAATTCCGGCTCAAAATAGCGCTGCAAAACGAGGTTGTCCTCGAGCGTGTAGTCCAGAACGAGGCCGTGCTTGTGGCGGTCTTCGGGGATGTGGCTCATGCCCATGATGGAGCGCTCACGGATGGGCGCATGGGTGATGTCCTTGCCGCCGAGGACGACCTTGCCGGAAACGGTGGGCTCCAGACCGCTCACGCCGTAGACCAGCTCGGTCTGGCCGTTGCCGTCGATGCCGGCGATGCAGACGATCTCGCCCGCCCGAACCTTGAAGGAGACATTCTTGACCGCGTTGTTCTTATGTACCTTGGAGGCGACCGTCAGGCCATCGACCTCAAGGATGACGTCGGAGGGCTTGGCCTCTTCCTTGTGCACGACGAATTCGACATCGCGGCCGACCATCATGCGGGAAAGCTCCGCCTTGTCGGTCTTGGCGACGTCGACGGTGCCGATGTACTTGCCCTTGCGCAGGACGGAGCAGCGGTCAGCGACCGCCATGATCTCGTTGAGCTTATGGGAAATGAAGAGGATGGACTTGCCCTCGGCCGCCAGATTCTTCATGATCTGGAGGAGCTCTTCGATCTCCTGCGGCGTCAGAACGGCCGTCGGCTCGTCGAAGATGAGGATCTCATTGTCGCGGTAGAGCATCTTGAGGATCTCGGTACGCTGCTGCATACCGACGGAGATGTCCTCGATCAGTGCGTCGGGGTCAACGTGCAGGCCGTAGCGCTCGGAAAGCTCCAGCACCTTCTTGCGCGCGTCCGCCTTCTGAAGGAAGCCGCACTTGTTCGGCTCGACGCCGAGGATGATATTGTCGAGGACCGTGAAGCACTCGACGAGCTTGAAATGCTGGTGCACCATGCCGATGCCCAGTGCGTTTGCGTCGTTGGGGTTGTTGATCTTGACCTCAACGCCGTCTTTCTTGATGATGCCTTCCTCCGGCTGATACAGGCCGAAAAGGACACTCATAAGCGTGGATTTGCCCGCGCCGTTTTCGCCGAGCAGGGCGTGAATCTCACCGCGCTTGAGCTGGAGCGTGATGTTATCATTTGCGACGATGCCGGGAAACCGCTTGGTGATATTCAGCATCTCGATCGCATAAGCCTCGTTGCTCAATCTAATTCCTCCTCCTATAGGTTACTATATTATATTATACACTATCCCAGCTGCAATTTCAAATGTAAAAGCAAGAAACGCATACTTCCGGTCCATTTTTTGTGCGGATTCGCCAAAAAACCGGTTTGATAATTGTGAAAGGTGTCGCCGTGCCGTGGACATAACTGGAAGAAGTATGCATTTCTTGCCTGCCGTGAGCCGCCGCCCACAGGAAAACAGAAGGGATGTGCCGTTCTGGTAAAAAAGAGGACGGGGCAAGCCCGTCCTCTATTTTATTCATTGCGGTTCAGATCAGGGAAATCAGCCCTTGATCTTGCCCTGGTCGTCGATGGTCACGTTGGTGACATCGGGCAGCTTGGAGGTGTCGTTGGAGACGGTGATCTTGCCGTCGAACATATCCTTAACAAGCGCCTTGTAGTCGTCCTTCGTGAACTTGCCCTCTGCCCACTGCGTGGACTCCATCGGAATCTGGACGTAGTTGAGCTCGGGATCGTCGCCGGACACGAGGCCCAGGGTAGCGATCTTGCCAACGTACTTGCTCCAGTTGCCGTTCTTGACAATGTCGGTCAGGGTGTCGATGGTAGCGGGTGCAAGACCCTTCATAGCGGAGGTAACAGTCATGCCTTCGCCGTAGCCGCCGTCGATGATGCCGGCCTGGTCAACGTCAACACCGATGACCTTGCCATTGACCTTCTTCGCAGCTTCCGCAGCGGAGGTGAAGATGCCGCCGCCGCAAGCGAAGACGACCTCAGTGCCGCCGGCATACCAGGTATCCATAACAGCGGTGATGTCGGCATCGCCGAAGAACTGGCCGCCGTAGACGTACTTCAGTTCGACAGTGATGCCGGAGTCCTTCGCAGCAGCGTCAACGCCCTGCACGAAGCCGTGGCCGTAACGCTGAACGGCGGGGACAGCCATGCCGCCCAGGAAGCCGAGCTTGGTGTAGCCGAGCTTGACAGCCGCGTAGCCGGCCATGTAGCCGCAGAGCTCTTCCTGATAGACGACGCAGTAAACGTTGCTCATGTCAACGTACTTGTCGAACTCATAGGAGTCGGGATCCCAGTTGTACGCCTCGCCCTTGTTGGCAACGGCGGTCTCAAGCAGGTCGCCCTTTGCAACGTCCAGTGCGAAGAACTTGACATCGGGGTTCTGGGGAGCGGCCTCAACGATCGCAGCGCCGAACGCATAGCCCGGCATAACGATGAGGTTGTAGCCCTCTTCGATGGCCTGGTCGATGGAAGCGACACGGGCAGCGGTGGTGTTGTCGGTCGGCTTGTAGTACTTGAAGTCAACGCCGTTGTCCTCGGAGAACTTCATGCAGGCTTCATAAGTAGTCTGGTTGAAGGACTGGTCGGTGATGTCGCCGTAGTCGGTGATCATCGCGATCTTGTAGGTTTCGCCGGTGGGCTCATTGCTGGGCTCCTCGGACTTGGATGCGTCGTCAGAAGAGGAAGCGGGTTCCTTGCTGTCGTCGCTGGGCTCCTCGGCGTCGCCGGCGCAGCCAACAAACAGGCAGGCGATCATGGCGAGAGCCAGGAGAAGCGCTAAGAGTTTCTTCATTTTCTTAACCTCCAAAATATTTTCGCGGCTATGCCGCTAACATATTGTGGCACAAAACAATGGAAAAATCAAGTGCTTCCTAAAGATTTGTGCATAATGCTGAAAATCATTTGTCGAGATCTTCTTTTGAGAAGCTGAAAGGCAGCATATCCGCCAGTGATGCGGCAAAATACGTCCCGTCACCTTTACTCAGATAGATCTTGAAGTCCAGATCGCAGAACTCGCGCATGACCTGCCGGCAGATGCCGCAGGGGGCGCAGAGCTCATGCACGGGTCTGCCCTCCGGGCCGCCGACGATGGCGATGGCCTCGAAGTCCCGCTCCCCCGCGTACACCGCGGAGAAGAAGGCCGTCCGCTCGGCGCAGTTGGTCGCGCCGAAGGAGGAATTCTCGATATTGCAGCCGGGATAGACCTTGCCGTCCGTCGTCAGCAGGGCTGCGCCGACGGCAAAATGGGAATAGGGCACGTAGGCGTGTTCCCGCGCCTCGATCGCGCGGTCGACCAGTTCCAGCGGCGTCATATGCCTTTCCTCCTTACAGGATCTCGGAAGCGAAGCTGGCGCCCGGCGTTTCGTAGGGCACGCCCAGCAGCTCCGTCACGGTCGCGGCGATGTCGGCAAAGGTCTTTCTCGTGCCGAGATTGACGGGCCTCACGCGCTTGCCCGCAATGAGCAAGGGTACATACTCGCGGGTGTGGTCGGTGGTGGCGGTGTAGGCCGGGTCGCAGCCGTGGTCGGCGGTGATCATCACGATGTCGTCCTCGCCCAGCTTTTCCAGAAGCTGCGGCAGCCAGCCGTCGAACTCCGTCAGCGCGGCGGCGTAGCCGTCGATGTTGCGGCGGTGGCCGTAGAGCATATCAAAATCGACCAGATTGGTGAAGCACAGGCCGTGGAAATCGCGCGCCGCGGCCTCCAGCGTCTTTGCCATCCCGTCGGTGTTGCCCTTGGTGTAGACGTGCTCGGTGATGCCCTCTCCGGCGAAGATGTCGAAGATTTTTCCGATGGCAAGGCTGTCCAGCCCTGCGGCCTTGACGGCATCGAGCATGGTGGGCGCCGGCGGCTCCAGAGAGAAGTCGTGGCGGTTGGAGGTGCGGGTGAAGCCGTGCTCCGGGTCGCCGACAAAGGGGCGGGCGATCACGCGGCCCACGCCGTGCTTGCCGCGCAGGATCCTGCGCGCGATGCGGCAGTATTCATAGAGCTGCTCCAGCGGGACGACGTCCTCGTGCGCCGCGATCTGGAACACGGAGTCGGCGGAGGTGTAGACGATGAGGTCGCCGGTTTTCATGTGCTCTTCGCCGTACTTCTGGATAACCTCCGTGCCGGACCACGGGGCGTTGGCCAGCACGCCGCGGCCTGTCGCCTCGCGGAAGGGCTTGAGGACCTCTTCGGGGAAGCCATTGGGATAGGTGGGCAGGGGGTTCGGGGAGATCAGGCCGGCGATCTCCCAGTGGCCGATGGTGGTATCCTTGCCGGCGGAGGACTCGTGCAGACGCGCGCAGGCCCCGGTCTGGGGGTCGGCCTTGCCCAGATAGTCCACGCCGTCGATGCTGCCGAGGCCGCAGGAGATCATGTGCGGGACATGGAACTTCTCGGAGGTCGAGCAGCTTTTCAGGGTGTTGACGCCATAATCGCCGAACTTGGCGGCATCCGGCGCTTCGCCGCAGCCGCAGGAATCCAGCACGATCAAAAAGACTCTTTTCATATTATTTTCGCACTCCTTATGTTACTTTCGTTAAGGGATAAATCAGGAAACGGCAGTGCCGTTTCCTGATAAAACTGTTTACTTTTCCAGCTTGACCGCCGTTTCCAGCGCGACCTGCATCATCTCGCGGAAGGAGGTCTGGCGCTCCTCGGCGGGCAGGGCCTCGCCCGTGAGCATATGGTCGGAGATCGTGCAGATCGCCAGCGCACGCTTACCCCAGCGCGCCGCCTGCATATACAGGCCCGCCGCTTCCATCTCGCAGGCCATCACGCCGAACTTGCGCCATGCGTTGACGGTCTGGAGCACCTCGGGCATTCCCTCGTCGTCGTTGTAGAAGTTGTCCGTGGACAGAATGTTGCCGACATGGTAGGTCGCGCCGACCTCCTCGCAGGAAGCGACCGCCGCGCGGAGCATATCAAACGACGCGATGGGCGCATAGTGGCCGTCCACATGGTACTGATGCCAGAAATTGGAATCCGTGCAGGCGCCCTGCGCGATGACGATGTCGCGGACATGGATGTCGGGGTTGATGGAGCCGGCGGAGCCGATGCGCATGATGTTCTGCACGCCATAGGCATTGTACAGCTCATAGGAATAGATGCCGATGGACGGGATGCCCATGCCGGAGGCCATGACGGAGACCTTCACGCCCTTGTAGTAGCCGGTGTAACCCTGCACGCCGCGGACATTGTTGACGAGCTTTGCGTTTTCGAGGAAATTCTCGGCAATATACTGCGAACGCAGAG
>CAKUMR010000087.1 GCA_934667865.1 uncultured Oscillospiraceae bacterium
CATCAACGCATCCGGCCGCCAGTCCGGCGACGTCCTCATCGACGGCGAGAAGATCGCCGCCGTCGCGCCGGGGCTTTCCTGCGCGGATGCGGAGGTCGTCGACGTTTCCGGCAAGCTGCTCTTCCCCGGCTTCATCGACGCGCACACACACTTTGATCTGGATGTCTGCAACACGACGACCGCCGACGATTTCTACACCGGCGGCCGCTCCGCGCTGCGCGGCGGCACGACCATGGTCATCGACTTTGCCTGCCCCAACAAGGGCGAGAGCCTGCAATACGGCCTTGACCTGTGGCACAAGAAGGCCGACGGCCGCACCGCCTGCGACTACAGCTTCCACATGACCATAGACGACTGGAACGAGGAGATCATCGCGGAGCTGCCCAAAATGTTTGAGCAGGGCATTTCTTCTTTTAAGATGTATCTGACCTACCCCGCCATGATGATCGGCGACGAGAACATTTTCCGCGCCCTGCAGGAGCTGAAAAAGCTGGGCGGCATCGCCGGTGTCCACTGCGAAAACGCCGGGGTGATCGACGCGCTGATCGCAGAAAAGAAGGCCGCAGGCGAACTCTCCCCCGCCGCGCATCCGCAGTGCCGTCCGGTCGAGCTGGAGGCCGAGGCCGTCGGCCGTCTGCTGAAAATGGCGAAGCTGGCGGACGTGCCGGTCGTCGTGGTACATCTTTCCTCCGCCGCGGGCCTGCGAGAGATCGAGCAGGCGCGTGCGCTGGGACAGAAGGTCTTTGTGGAAACCTGCCCGCATTACCTGCTGATGGACGACAGTCTGTACTCCAAGCCCGATTTTGAGGGCGCAAAATATGTCTGTGCGCCGCCTCTTCGTAAGAAGCTGGACAACGAGGTCCTGTGGAACGCACTGGCAACCGGCGAAATTCAGACCGTTTCCACCGACCATTGCAGCTTCACGCTGGCACAGAAGGCCGCCGGCCGCGGTGACTTCACCAAAATCCCCGGCGGTATGCCCGGCGTGGAGACTCGCGGCGTGCTGCTGTACACCTACGGCGTGGCGGCAGGCCGCATCACGGCCGAGCGCATGGCCGACGTTCTGTCCGAGACACCCGCGAAGCTCTACGGTGCCTATCCGCGCAAGGGCTGCATCGCGCCCGGTGCAGACGCAGATATTGTGGTCTACGACCCGGAGGGCACGACCGTCGTAACGGCATCCGATCAGGCTGCGAATGTGGATTACGCGCCCTTTGAAGGCTGCGAGATTGCCGGTCGCATCGCCAAGGTTTTCCTGCGCGGCTCGCTCAGCGTGGAAGATGGCAGAATTCTGGACGACCGCGGCGGACAGTTCATCCCGCGCGGCAAGTGCGAACTGTGAAATAATTGATAATGGATAATGGATGAAGTTCTCCGCTGTCAACTCTCAACTGTCAACTCTCAACCGCCTTGTGGAGCGAGATCGTCAAAATTCGACCGTTTTTGCAGCGAATTTCCACAAATATCCCGAAATTGCTTGCTTTTTTTCAGAACACCGTGTATAATGCAGCTATCTTCCCAATATTGGAGGCTTGATTTTCATGAGCCGCATTGACAAGGAAAATTACTATCTTGACATCGCGGAAACCGTTCTGGAGCGCTCCACCTGCCTGCGTGCGGCCTACGGGGCGCTGATCGTGCGCAACGACGAGATTGTTTCCACCGGCTATAACGGCGCGCCGCGCGGCCGCAGCAACTGCTCGGAGCTGGGCTACTGCATCCGCGACCGGCTGAATATCCCCTCCGGCCAGCGCTATGAGCTGTGCCGCAGCGTCCACGCCGAGACCAACGCCATCATCTCCGCCGCCCGCAGCGAGTGCATCGGCGGGACCATGTACCTCGTGGCAAGGAATGTCGCGGACGACACGCTGCTGACGAATTTGCAGCCCTGCCCCATGTGCCGCCGGATGATCATCAACGCCGGCCTTTCCAAGGTCGTCATCCGCCGCAGCGAAACCACCTACGACATCATCAACGTGCAGGAATGGGTCTTTAACGACGACTCCGTCATCGACCCGAACGAATTTCAGGCATAAAAAAGCACCCGGCGCTGCTTTGCAGCGCCGGGTGTCCTATTCCTATAAGCTCTGGCCGATCTCACTTTCCCGGATGTTCGGGTTGAGATACCGGTCTTTTTTCTTCCGGTTTTTATACACGATGGCCTTCTGCGGGCAGCGGTGGTAGCAGCCGAGGCAGGCGACGCACCGGTCGGCGAAGCAAATTCTTCCGTTTTCCAGCGAGATATTCTGCACGGGGCAGAGCCTTACGCATTTCCCGCACTGCACGCAGGCCTCCGTTGCCGAAAAGTCCCGCGCGATCAGGTGCCAGTTTGCCTTGTTCTTTTCATAGAGTGCTCTTCTGGTCTTTCCTGCCGCGGGCAAATGCACCTCGCCCCGCTGCATGGAGGCGATCAGCCGGTCGAGCTTCTTTTCCGCGCGCCGCAGCACCAGCCTGTTGTAAAAGCCCGGCGTGGAAAAGGTCAGCGTGTAGTTTTCCGGCATGGCGACCGTATAGACGGCCTGGAGCCGCTTTCCATACTGCCGTGCAAGCTCGCAGACGAGCCGCTCCGCGCCGCCGGTCATCCCGCCGTAGCTCAGAACGACCGTCACCCGCGCCGCCGGGGTCATCCGCAGGAAGAAATCATAGGTGTGCACCGGCAGGCCGTAGGAATACACCGGCGAAACCAGAACGATCTCGTCGAACTCGCTCCCGTCGCCCGCGTAATCCGGCAGATAGAGAATGCGCCCCGGCAGCTTTTCCCGGATGCGCTTTGCCAGATACAGGCTGTTTCCCGTCGATGAAAAATACAGAATTCCCCGCATGATTTCCCCTCTTTTCGCTTCCTGATTATACTATATCCTCCATTTTCTGTCAACACGGTTTGAACTTCCGTATTTGCGGGAAAAATCCGGGCAAGGAGGGATGTTATGGTCAAAGGAAATTCCCGTCAGGTGCTCGTGGTCAAATCGCCAAATCCGCGTCTGTTCGAGCAGGCGATCTTCCTTCTGCGTGAGGACGCCGCCGAGCAGGAGGGCGTCACGCCACGCGAGCTTCTGGAGGAAGCGCAGACGATCGCGGAGCAGTACGCCGCGCAGGGGATACGGAAAAAGAGGCCCCGGCTGCACAGATTTTTCTGGGCGCTCGCGGGCGCAGCGCCGGTCGCGGCAGCATGGCTGGCCAGCAGCGTATTCCTGAAATAATCCCTACGGTTCGCCGGTAGCTTCCGGCGGGCCGCTTTTTTTACGACAGTTTCCCTTGTAAATCTCTGGCCATGCAGGTTTTTTCGCAGTTCGGCTTGTCTTTTGCAGAGAATTATGGTAAACTGGTATGAAACAGCGGAAAGGAGGAGCCTCTGTGCAGTTTTTGGGAAAGGACATCGCTTCTCCCGTCGTTCTCGCGCCCATGGCAGGCGTCACGGACTACGCCTTCCGCACCGTCTGCGCAGAGCTCGGTGCGGCCGTCACCGTGACGGAAATGGTTTCCTCCCGTGCGCTGGTCTATCAGGACAGAAAAAGCCGCGTCCTTCTGCGGAAGAACGAAGGCTCCCTCTGCGGCGTACAGCTCTTCGGCAATGACCCGGAGGTCATGGCGCAGGCCGCCGTCCTCGCGCTGGAATACAGCGGGTGTGACTTTATCGACCTCAACATGGGCTGCCCTATGCCGAAAATCGTCAACAACGGCGACGGCTGCGCTCTGATGAAGGACGTGCCCCTTGCAGGGCGCATCGTTCGCGCCGTCAAAGACGCCGTTTCCGTCCCCGTCACCGTCAAGACCCGGTTGGGCTGGGATCGCGGCAGCATCAACGCCGCAGAGCTTGCCCGCGTCGCCGCCGAAAACGGTGCTGACGCGATTGCCGTCCACGGGCGCACCAAGTCCATGCTCTATTCCGGCCGCGCGGACTGGGACAGAATCAAAGACGTCTGCGCCGCCGTTTCCATTCCCGTGATCGCCAACGGCGACATCGACTCTCCGCAGGCCGCGCTGCGCTGCCGGATGCACTCCGGCGCTTCCCTGTTCATGGTCGGCCGCGCCGCCTTCGGCGACCCGTGGCTTCTCGGTCAGATCGGCTCCGCGCTGAACGGCACAGCCACCGCCCCGCGCCCCGCGCTGGACGGGCGCATGGATTTGGCTCTGCGGCAAATTGGGTTGGCGGCTTCGGACAAGGGCGAACACATTGCGTGTCTGGAGGCGCGCAAGCATCTTGCATGGTATCTGCGCGGTGTCGCGCACAGTTCGTTTTCTCAGGATCAGATCTCCCGCCTGTCCACGTTGGAGGAGATCTACGCGGTCGTGAAAGCGATCAAACGGGATTTGAGGTGATCAGAATAGACGAGAAAAAGTACATCAAAAAAGCAGCCGCGGGCGACGCCGGTGCGTTTGAATATCTCGTGCTGCAATACCAGCCGCAGGTCTACCGGCTTGCCTTCCGCATGACGAACCATCCGGAGGACGCCGCCGACCTGACGCAGGAGGTTTTCCTGAAGGCTTGGAACAATCTGGATAAATTTGAATTCAAATCTGCCTTTTCCACCTGGCTCTACCGGCTGGCGTCCAACCTGTGCATTGATTTTCTGCGCAATAACCGCCGCCGCCAGAATCTCCCCCTCACCTTTGAGGACGAGGAGGGCGAGGAGCAGCGCATTGAGGTGCAGGACCCCGCGCCTCTGCCGGAGGAGCGCGTCATCGCCGCGGAGGGGCAGGCGCGTCTTTCCGCTGCGATGGAAGAACTGGAACCGGAGCATCGCCAGATTCTGACGCTGCGTGTGGTCAACGACCTGAGCTATGCGGACATCGCGGAAATTCTCGGCGTCAAGGAGGGGACGGTCAAATCCCGCCTTGCGCGCGCAAGAGAAAAACTCAGAAAAAATTATTACAAATGAGGAACAAAAGTAACTGCACCCCGTCTAACCAGACAGAAAGGAGGTTGCGGTATGGATTGTGATTTCTATTATTCCTTGCTCAGCGCACATATTGACGGCGAAAACTCCGAAGCAGAAGAAGCACAGCTGCAAGAACACCTTGCGGTCTGTCCCCATTGCCGCGCACTCCTAAGGCAATGGGAGCAGACAGACTCCCTTCTCGTGCAGACGCCCGCACCGCCCGCCGATCTGACGGTGCGCATCCTGAAGCAGCTTCCGAAGAAGCGCAGGCGCCGCAGGCTTCTCTATTTCGCCGCTCCTGCCGCTACGCTTGCAGCGGCAGCCGTACTGGCACTGGCCGTTTTTGGCGCGATGAACCTGCCCGCCTATGCAAAAAACTGCCAATTTGAGTTTGCCTCCGGAGATGACGCCGCGTTCTCCGACTCCGACTACCTTCTTGATCTCACGGATGCCCCGCGCGCGTATGGCAGCGAAACAGCGTCGGGCAAGGACGCCACCGACGAACTCAAAGCCAACTCTACCATGTCCGATAATGGCAGTCTGGCAGAGGTGCTCTCCGTATCCCCCGTGATGGTCGTCTGGTATCCGGAAGCGCAAGCGCCCTTCGAGGACCTCACGCC
>CAKUMR010000088.1 GCA_934667865.1 uncultured Oscillospiraceae bacterium
TCGGCGCGGTAGTGAATGATATGCCGGTGGCATATCAGAGCCGCGCCGTGACCGAGCCGCAGCGAGACCTGTCAGCCGCAAGGCTGACTGAGGGGTTGTAAATATTTTCTGTTATTTAACAGAGTTTTTATCAACCCCTCCGGCGCTTCGCGCCACCTCCCATTGCACAGGGGAGGCTTTGCGGCCGTTCCGCGTGCAGGCACCGACAATATCCTCACAAAAAGGGCCTCCGAATTCCTCGGAGGCCCTCAGACCGCGTTCTAATACCGCAGAAACCGCCGCAGACGCAGCTCCGCCCGGTGCAGTGTGCGGCAGACCGTCGCGCAGCTTACGCCGCGCTCCTGTGCGATCTGCTTCTGTGTTTTCCCCTCAAAGTACACCCCGCAGAGGATCTCGCGCTGCGCCGCGGTCAGCTCGCGCGCGATCACGCTTTTCATCCGCCGGAGCTGGACGGCGCGCGGCAGATAGGGGTCGGAATATTCAGAGAGTATATCTTTCATTGCGATAAAAACCCCTTTCGTAATAGTGCGCGGTCAGCTCGGCCAGCTCGTAGCACTGTGCCTGCATTGCCCCCAGGATCGCGATGCGGTGGCGGAGCGCCGCCCGGCCCTCCGCGTCCGGGCAGTCCTGCACCTCTCGCCGGAGCTGCGACAGCCGCGCGCGCAGCAGCAGCGCGGAATACAGATAGTCCTCGGAGAGTGCCGCCAGCCTCATACGACCAGCTCCAGCGCAAGCCGGAAATAGGATTCGGCAAAGGACGCAAGGCAGTCCGGGCAGATGCGCTGTCCGTCGATGCGGTAGCAGAAGGTGCCGACCGGGATCTCCGTGCCGCAGCGGTCGCACCAGCAAATCGGTTCCGTCATTTGGAATCACCTCCCGATGAAATTCAGCTTATCCATGCGAGGCAATTCAAAACAACCGTTTTGAAGGAGAAAAACATGAAATTGGAAACAAATCAGGAAAAATAATTTTCCAGTAATTTCCAGTTCCTTACAACACGAGTCTACTCTCTCCGCGCGGGAAAGTCAAGCATTTCCGTTCGACAGGAGCTGCGAAAAACCGCGCGGCGGGGCGCAGGCGACATCTTCAATCATCCGGTTGGGCGCCCCCCTTGACGCGGCGGAGAAGTTCGGATATGATAAACACGGTGATCAACATGACTGACGAAGAATTCATGCGCGAAGCGATCGTATTGGCGCGCGAGGCGGCTGCCGAGGGCGAGGTGCCGGTCGGCTGCGTCGTGGTCGATGGGGAAACCATCGTCGGGCGCGGCCGCAACCGTCGCGAACACAAAAAAAATGCCCTCAGCCACGCGGAGCTGGAGGCGATAGATGAGGCCTGCCGCACGCTTGGCGGCTGGCGGCTGTGGCGTTGCACGCTCTATGTCACACTGGAGCCCTGCCCGATGTGCGCCGGGGCCATCATCAACGCGCGCATCCCGCGTGTGGTGTTCGGCGCGTCCGACCCGAAGGCCGGCTCCTGCGGCAGTCTGACGAATCTGTTTGCCCTGCCCTACAACCACCGTCCGGCGGTGCAGCCGGGTGTGCTGGAGGAGGAGTGCCGCGGCCTTCTGACGGATTTTTTCCGTCGCCTGCGGGAAAATCCCGTGGTCAAAACGTGGAAAAAGCCGGAGAAGGGATAACGCCGCTGCCTGCCAACGGAACGGCCTTGGCCGTTTCCTACAAGGACGACCGAAATTTTGAACCGGTAAGTAAAACGCGGACAGCTTTCCGAATCGGCGCGTAGGGAATGGTCTTGACCATTCCTCTGTTGGCAATTTCGTTATTGCGAGTTCCTGCCCGCGGAACGCTCTGCCCGCAAGGGGCACGCCGCATCCCTAAGGCAGCAAAGCTGCCAAGGGCTGCGCAGAAGCCCGTTCCCTATGGGTGAGGGGGGAATTTTGAACCGGTATGTAAAACGCGGACAGATTTCCGAATCGGCGTGTAGGGAATGGTCTTGACCATTCCGCTGTTGGCATTATCGTCATTGCCAGTGCCTACACGCGGAACAGTCAAGACTGTTCCCTACGGGTGCGGACAGTTCCATACATACAAAAAGGACGCTACCATAAGGCAGCGTCCTTTTGATGTACCGTTCAGCTGAAATAGGAGAAGATATCCTCCAGAGCGGAGTAGGACCACACAGCCTTGGTGAACCAGTCGCGCATCCAGTCGACGTTGTAATATGCAACGAGGCAGAAGCCGATGAACACCAGCAGGTTCAGCGCCTTGGGCTGCACGCCGTAGACATGGAACACCGTCACAAACGCGGTGACGACCCACACGGCGACGATGATGATTGCGAAGGTGCTGAAGAACCACGTGCCGAAGAACTGGAGCAGACCGGAGGTCAGTGTCAGCGCGGCGGGGACGAGCGCGCCCGTGCCGACGGCGGCGAGCATTCCCTTGAAGTCCGCCTGCACCTTGCCGAGCTTGCTCATGACGAAAAGGCCGAGCAGGGTGAAGCCGCCTGCCACCACCGGCAGGAACAAACCGTTGACGAGCCATGCGATCGCTGCGAAGCTGTAGCCCCAGCGCAGCGCATAGAACAGCGTTGCCAGGAAGCAGGCGATGACCGCGACGGCCAGACCGACGATGCCGCCCATCATGTCCTTCTTTTCGACGGAGCCCTTCAGCTCACCGACGGGGTCCTTGACGAAGCGGATGAATTTCTTGGGCAGATCAGCGATGGCCGCGCCGAATGCGCTGGGCTCCTTGGGCTGCTGCGGCGCCTGAACGGGCGAATTCTGATACTGCGGAGCCTGCTGGAACTGCGGCTGCTGATACTGCGGGGCCTGCTGCGGCTGAACCTGAGGCTGCTGAGGCTGATATTGCGGAGCCGGCTGCGCCTGGGGCGGAACCTGTGCCTGCTGCGTGCAGGGGCAGATGCCGTTTTCAGGCAAGGGGCGACCGCATTTTGTGCAGAAACCTGCCATATGTGTTTCCTCCCTCTTGATTCGGCGGGATGTCCCGCCGGGTGATTACTTTCATTATAAACAATGTTTGCGCGGCTGTCAATCGGGTTGCGGAAAAATCCTGTTATGCAACCTCTGACGGCTCCAGAAATGCTGAGATCGCGCCGTCGTAAACCTCGGTATTGTTGATGCGCAGGTGCGAATGGGAGCCATTGTCCATCCAGACAAGCTGCTTTGGCGCGGTGCATTTGGCGTAGAGCTGCCGGGCGCGCTTCGGCAGGGAAAAGGTGTCCTTTGTTCCGTGCAGAAACAGGATGGGGACGCGCACCTTGTCGATGCAGCGGATGGGCGCACTCTCGCGAACCTTCAGGCCGGATTCCCTGCGCGCGACCCAGAAGATCTCGTTCAGAACCGGGAAGACGGGCTTCTTCTCCGCCTTCATGTGCAGCTTGAAGGATTCGCGGAAGGTGGCGAACAGCCCCTCCACCACGATGTGGGACACGCAGGCAGGGAATTCCGGCTTCGCTGCCGCCAGCACGACCGCCGCGCCGCCGACGCAGATGCCATGCAGGATAACGTCGCGGTTGTGCAGCTGCTCGTTTGCAAAGCGCGACCAAGCGATGACATCGGAATATTCGCGGGTGCCGCAGTAGTTGTACTTGCCGTCGCTCAGACCGTGCGCGCGGGAATCGACGACCAGCACATTGCAGCCGGCCTGCACATAGGGCGGGGCGAAATAGTAGCTGTAGTACAGCGATTCCGTCCGGCCGGGGAAGATAATTGCGCAGCGGTCGGCGCCGAAGTCGAAGTATTCTCCCACGAGCGTCAATCCGTCGTTTTCTATCTGCACCGGACGCATCCGGTCGATGTGGTCGGCAGCCCACTGCATTCCGAGATCGAACATACGGGTGTGCTCCTTGTTCGGGGGGTAGCTGTTGGCGCGCTTCCACTTATCCTGGTCCGTGCGGACAAGGATGGAATGGTAGACCTTTCTGGCGATCGGCAGGGTCGCAAGTATCATCCCGCCCAGCGACAGCAGCAAAAACGCTGCGATGCCGATCAGAATCCATACCCAAGTCTGCATGGGAAACACCTCTCTCTCAATTTCTGCTGTTCATTATACCGGATGTCCGGTGAAAAGTAAATGCCGAAAACAGAAATCATAAAAATATGGTTTTTAGGCTTGCAAAAGAGAAAATATCATACTATAATGAATTTATTAAAAGAGGGAGGAAGAACCATGCACAATTTTGTCATCATCACCGATACGGCCAGCGACATGACCAGGGATCTGCGCGAGCGCTTCGGCGTAGAGGATTATGTCCATGGCGTGCTCGTCTTTCCGGATGGCCACTCCGAATTATCCGATCTGGACTGGGGCAATATGACGCCTGAGGAGTACTACGGCAGCATGAAGGACAAGAAGGCGCTGTATTCCACGTCTTTGCCCTCGCCGCAGGAAGTTGGCGAGCTGTTTGAAAAATACCTGAAGCAGGGGCGCGACGTGCTGTTTGTCTGCCTCGCCAGCGGCCTGAGCGGAACCTATTCCGTCTCCTGCACCGTCGCCGGGGAGCTGCGCGAGAAGTATCCGGAGCGGAAAATCCGCTGCGTCGATTCTCTGCGCTACTGCGGCGCCGAGGCGCTGCTTCTGACGAAGGCCAGCGAGCTGCGCGCCGCGGGAAAGACCCTCGACGAAACCGCCGACTGGCTGGAGGCCAACCGTCTGCGCGTGCATCAGATGGGCGTTCTGGAGGATTTGTTCTTCTGCAAGCGTATGGGACGCGTTTCCGGCGCCGCCGCAGTGATGGGTACGCTCGTCGGTATCCGTCCGCTGGCGGATCTGGGAGAAACCGGTCTGAGCACGCCCATCGGTAAGGTACGCGGTCGTAAAACGGCGATTGATACCTCTATTGAGTACATCCGCCGGACAATCGAAAACCCGGAGGAGCAGATCATTTTTGTAACCCATTCCGTGCGTGAGGAGCAGGCGCTGGAGCTCAAGCGCCGCATTGAGGAGGAGTTCCACCCGCGTGAGGTTATCGTCACGACGGTATGTCAGGCCTGCGGCGCTTCCATCGGACCGGGGCTGTATGTGGCGTTTTATCTTGGCAAGCCCGTCTCTAAGGGTCTGACCGAGGAGCGCAAGATCCTTGCGGAGCTGACGGGGAAGTAAAGGAATTCCTGCCTGCGAGCTACAGGGCGGTTCAAAAGTTCCCCCCCGCACCCGTAGGGAACGGTTTGAAATTTTGTTCGCACCTGTAGGGAACGCTCTTCTGCGCAGCCCTTGGCAGCTTTGCTGCCTTAGGGATGCGGCGTGCCCCCTGCGGGCAGAGCGTTCCGCGTGTAGGCAGTGGCGATAACGGAAATGCCAACGGTAACGGTACGCACTAAGGCCCCCTTGTGTAAAGGGCCGCGCCGTGACCGAGCCGCAGCGAGACCTGTCAGCGAAGCTGACTGGGGGATTGTTAATTTGCCGCCATTTAGCGGTTTGTCTCGTCAACCCCTCCGGCGCTTCGCGCCACCTCCCCTTACACAGGGGAGGCTTTGGGCTGGTTCCGCGT
>CAKUMR010000089.1 GCA_934667865.1 uncultured Oscillospiraceae bacterium
GTTGCCCGCCATTTCCATGATGTCAGCGGCCTCGCCCTCGGGATTCGGGACGGCCTCGCGGATGGTGCGGGAAATGGGATGGTTGGAATACTGCTCGCACAGAGACGCAAGACGCAGGATCTCGTCACGGCGCTCCTCGGGCAGAACCGTACGGATGGAAAATTCGCCCGCAGTCAACGTGCCGGTCTTGTCAAACACGAAGGTCGTGGTTTTGGCAAGCTGCTCGAGGGTCACGCCGCCCTTGACGACGACACCCAGCTTCGCAGCAGCGCCCATGCCGGAGAAGAACGCCAGCGGCACAGAGATGACCAGCGCACAGGGACAGGAAATGACAAGGAAGGTCAACGCACGCGGCAGCCAATCCATAAAGGGCTGGTGGAAGGCCAGCGGCGGCACAGCCGCCAGCAGTACGGCCGCAATGACCACGCTGGGCGTGTAATACTTGGCAAATTTGGTAATCAGGCGCTCGGCGTTGGCTTTTTTCTCGGCAGCCGACTCCACAAGCGAAAGGATGCGCGCAACGGTGGACTGCTCATAGGCACTGTTCGCACGGATCTTCAGAACGCCGTTGAGGTTGACGCTGCCTGAGATAACCTCGCTTCCCTCCGCGACCTCGACGGGCATGGACTCGCCCGTGACCTTCGCGGTATCCAAGGAGGCTTCGCCCTCGACGACCGTGCCGTCCACCGGGATGCGTTCGCCCGCGCGGACAAGGAGCACGTCGCCCATCTGCACCTCCTCCGGCTCGACCTCGACCTCCTCGCCGTCGCGGAGAACGACCGCGCGGTCGGGTCGCAGATCCATCAGTGCGGAGATCGACTGACGCGAGCGCGAGACCGCAACGCTCTCGAACAGCTCGCCCACCTGGAAGAAGATCATAACGGCGGCGGCTTCCTTCCAATCCTTCATGCCGAGCGCGCCGCAGGTCGCAAGACCCATCAGAAATTTCTCATCAAAGAGCTGGCCGTGGAAAATATTCACGATTGCTTCCCACAGCACATCGTAACCGGCCAGAAGCCACGCCGCCAGCATAAAGCCCATCTGCCACCAGCTTTTCAGGAAAAAGCCGGCAGCAAAGAGCACAAGACTGACGATGATGCGCGTCAGGAGCTTTTTCTGCTTGCGCGTCATCCGACAACCTCGCAATCCGGTTCAACGCGGTGAATGACCTTTTTGATCTTGGAGATGCCCTCGGTTTCATCCACGCCCTCGGCGTATTCGACGATCATTTTCTGGGTCATGAAGCTGACGGTCACGGAGCTGACCTCCGGCATTTTTGCGATGGCATTTTCCATTTTTGCGGCGCAGTTTGCGCAGTCCAGATCACAAAGCTTGTAAGTTTTTTTCATTTCTGTCACTCCTCAATATGTTCTTTTGCCATCCCGATGATGGTCTTGACATGATCGTCCGCCAATGCGTAGTAGGCCTGTCTGCCCGCACGGCGGCAGTTTACCAGCTTGGCCTGCTTCAACAGGCGGAGCTGGTGCGATACGGCGGAAATGCTCATGCCCAGCTCCTCGCAGATGTCCGTGACGCTCAGCTCTGACTGAAACAGGGCGTAAAGGATGCGGATTCGCGTGGAATCTCCGAATACCTTGAACAGCTCTGCCATCTCAAACAGGGCGTCCTCGTCCAGCACGTGATGCTGCTCCATTTTCCTTCCTCCTTTCATTTGACCGCTTGAATAATTGAGCAATCATTCAACTATCTAGATCATAGCACTTCCCCGCTTTTCTGTCAAGCCCATTTTGTGTTTTTCCAAAAATATTTCCCGGCTGCGATACAGCCGGGAAATTTTTCTTCATTCATGATGATAGATCTTCTTATCCAGAGAGAAAATGCGGTTGCTGAACGCGCCGACAGGGACGTCCGGCAGATTCTCGGCATAGATCTCCATGCGGCTGTCGATCAGGTCGATGTACGACAGCAGCTCCGCCTCCGCGCACATGGGCCGCACCGCCGCGCCGAACTCCGGATCGCCGTGGTGAGAGAGAATCAGATGCTGCAACAGAACGGACTTTTCCTCCGGCACGCCTACTTCCGCGCAGACCTCTGCGGCCTCCTGCGCGCCCATGACAAGATGGCCCAGAAGCTGGCCCTTAGTGGAGTAGTCCGTGACGATGCCGAGGTCAGAGAACACAAACTCGCGCTCCTTGGCAAAATCGTGCAGCAGCGTTCCGGTTAGCAGCAGGCTGCGGTCAATGATCTCCGCATAAAGGCCGGAGAGGAAATCCGCCATCTTCAGCATATTGGACGTGTGCATCAGAAGGCCGGACAGGAAGCTGTGGTGGACGCTCTTGGCCGCCGGGATCTGCCGGAAGGCCTCCAGATGCCGCTGGAGCATGGTTTTCGCCGCTGCACGGTAGTCCGCATCGGTCAGGCTGTCGAGCATCCGGCGGATGTCATTGAGCGCCTCGTCCGGGTCGATCGGCGCGACCGGCACAAGCGCGGAGGCATCATAGCGGTCAGCCGGACCCGCCAGACGGACGCGACTGATCGTGAGCTGCGGCATCCCCTTGAACTCGGACACCACGCCGCGCAGCTTGATGACCCTGCCGCTGTCCGACGGCGCGCCGCCCACCGGGCCGCTGTAGTCCCAGACCTTGATGTCCATGCTGCCGCTGCGGTCGGCAACGCTGCCAGTCAGGAAGGGCTTGCCCGCGGCGGTCGTTTTCAGGTGTGCGTCCTTGAGTATGTAAAAGCCCTCGACCTCATCGCCGGGGATCATATCCGCAATCGGTTTATCGTATTCCATGATGGTTCCTTTCCTGCCCTGCCGGGCTTCGTATTCCTGTTTATATTAACGGCCGCAGCCCGCATTGTCAATAAAAAAGCGGGCTGCAGAAGCTGCCGTCCGCAAAAATCCAGTTAACTGTGCAGCGCCGTCCCTGCCCGGCAGTGAAATCAGGCAGGCGGCCGCGCCGCACAGGTTTCGCAGCGGCCGGAAAAGGCTACGCCTTCTCCCCACTTCCGCGCTTGCCGCTCCGAACCGGCAGGCTCGCGCCGAAGATCGCCGTCAACGCCAGAATCAGGCAGCCGCAGGCGGTGGTAAGCGTGGAGATGCCATAGGCCTCGATCGCCTTGCCGCCGATCAGCGTACCGATGATGCCGGTCGCCGCCATGGACATCCCGGAGATGGACTGCGCGGTGTTCTTGACCGCAGGGTCCACGATCTCGTGGATGTACACAGGGCCCATGCTGTAGTAGATCCCGCCGGCAAGGCCGGACAGTACCATCACGCCGAGGCAGGAGATCAGCCCGCTGCACTGGGCGTACAGCAGTTGCTCCGCGCCGAACAGCAGCCCGGACAGGCACAGGATCCACTTGATCGGCCACCTGCGGTGCAGGACATTGGAGGCGCGCATGGAAATGATCTCCATCAGCGCGCGCACGCCGGTCACAACACCGATGAGCGTCTTATCGCACCCGGCGTGCTCCAGAATGTAGCCCATGTAGATGAGCGTCACACACAGGTAGATATTCAGTCCGATCGTATAGAGAATGTAGATATAGAATCTCCCGTTGGAAAACAGGAGCTTCAGCGGGACCTTTTTCTTTTCACCCTTTCCCGTCTTCGCTGTTGCCGGCATTTTCAGGCAGAAGGCCACCAGCGGCACGCAGAAGGCCGCGAGGAAGAAGAAAGCGGAGTAGGTCGGCATCAGCTTGCCGATCACAAGCCCCAGCAGCAGCGAAACGACCGCGTAGCCGATGGATCCCCACATACGGATATTGCCGTAGCCGATGCCCTTTGGCGTCGTTTCCCCGACGATCCACGAATCCAGCAGAGAATTGGCTGGCTGGCGGAATACCGTCGTAAAGGCGATGTAGGGGTACAGCGGCCACACGTACACGACCGTCTTTGCCGCGTAGAGCGGGAAAACAAGAAACAGCAGCGCATTTGCGACCATGCACAGGAGGAACAGCGGCTTGGGTGAGCCGACCTTGTCACTGATAAAGCCCCAGATGGGAAGCATAATCAGGCCGGTCAGGTTGCCGATGGAGGTGCCCACGCCGATCTGCGAGCTGGTCAGTCCCAGCTCCATCAGGTAGACGCTCTGATAGGAGGCTGCGGCAAAAGCGGCAAAGAACAGCGCGCTGACCAGCGAATAACGGACGACCGTTTTTCTACGTTCTTCGACTGCGGAGCGGTTTTGCAGGCTCACTTGCATACGACGTTGAGTGGGTCGCACATCAGCGGCACACCGGAAGCGGAAACCAGAAGGATGTTCGAGCAGGGCAGCATCTCGCCTGTGCGGACATAGAACTTTGCGTCGGCGGCATAGTGGATAAATTCAGGCATGGACATCTCTTCATGCTCCTGCTTTTCAAGCATGGCGCTGATCTCCTGATAGTATTCCTGATTGTAGGTCTTCATGATGTCAAAAACGACATATTTCTCTACGATGATCTCATTGAGGACCGCCCTGAGGGTTTCCATCAGCGTAGGCACGCCTGCGACAAGAGAAACGTCCACGAGGGTCGCATCCTTCGGCACCGGGAAGCCGGCGTCGCAGATGACCATCTTATCGGTGTGGCGGAGCTTGGTCAGCTCTTCCATCAGTTTAGCGTTCAGAACACCTGTTTTTTTCATTGTTTTTTCTCCTTCAAGCTCAATATAGGGCAAACGGACGCCGGAGGGAGGCGTCCGTTTACCGGGTCACAAATCAGATATGGACGACCTTCTTGCCCTTTTCCCAATTCGGGTGAACCAGAACCTTGACGGAATGACGATCCTTCAGGTTGGTATCGAGAGCCTCGAAATAATCCTCCAGCGCAAACTCGTGGGTGATCAGTGGCTTCAGGTTCAGACGGCCGTCGGCCAGAGCCTCGATGCAGCGCCCATAGTTGTGGGTCTGGCACCATGCCGGGATCATGGAGATCTCCTTCGACTGAACGAGCCACGGATCGGCAAGGGAGAAGCCTTCCACGTGCGCGCCGAAGCCGCCGAGGACGGTGTAGGTGACCATCTTGGAGCCGTTGGCCATGACGGGGAACATACTGTTGACAAGGTCGCCGGAGCCGGTGGAGTCAACAACGATGTTCAGGCCGTGCGGGAACATCTTGCGGAGCACTTCCTGATGCTTGGTGTAGTCCTTGCGGTCGACCAGCACGGTTTCGATGCCGAACTCACGGGTGACGGTGTTGAGCTTGCTCTGCGTGGAGGCCAGCAGAACGACCTTCGCAGCACCGCTGTGCTTGAAGAGCTGTGCAAGGATCATGCCCATGGAGCCGGCGCCGAGGATGGCGACGTTGTCGCCGAATTCGACCTTCGCACGGTCGACGGCGCGCAGGCAGCAGGCCGCGGGCTCCACGATGGAGCCTTCCTCGTAGGAAACGTTCTCCGGCAGGACGAAGCACTTTTCGCCGAGCGCAGCGACATATTCCTCAAAGCCGCCGTGGATGTTGTGACCCATGGAGCCGAAGTTCTCGCAGTACAGCGGCATATTTCTCTGGC
>CAKUMR010000090.1 GCA_934667865.1 uncultured Oscillospiraceae bacterium
CATCGTGCCGGTCGGGATATCTCCCGCCTCGCCGCCCGTGATGGGCTGCAGGTAGCGCAGGATCTCCTCCCGGTGCGCCGCGCCAAAGGGCGCAAGGGACAGGCCGCAGTTGCCGTTGAGAATGGTCGTCAGTCCCTGCCGCAGCTCGGCATGGCCGAAGCCCTCGCGGAACACCTCCGCGTCGCCGTGGCGGTGAATATCCAGAAATCCCGGCGTGACGCAGAAGCCGGTCACGTCCAGCGTCTGCGCCGCCGGGCCGAGGTCATGCCCGATCGCGGCAATTTTCCCGCCGGAAACGGCGAGATCAGCCGGGAAGCTCTCTCTGCCGCTGCCGTCGAGAAGCAGACCGCCCTTCAGGATCAGATCAAACATATTACATCCCTCCTGCGCCTATCATAAACACCGCTTCCGCAAAAATCAAGGTCGTTCCGGCTTGATTTTTGCGGAAGCATTGGATATAATAAAGAAAAATGACACTAGGAGGTTCTTTTTATGGCAACCAAAATCGAAAAAACCACCATTATCGGTGACGTTCTGGATATCGCTCCGCAGACCGCTCCGCTGTTCATGGCCATCGGTATGCACTGCCTCGGCTGCCCGTCCTCCCGCGGCGAGACCGTGGAGGAGGCCTGCATGGTTCACGGCGTGGATGCCGACGCCTTCCTTGCGCAGGTCAACCGCTTCATCGAGGCCAGTGAGGAAAACAAGTAAACAACCGAAAAGGAGAGGCAGGCGCCTCTCCTTTTTCAAAGAATCCGGCGTATTCTGCCGTTTGACAGGAGCTTCTATGAAACTACCCATCTCTGACCGTCTGCGGTGCTGCACGGCGCAGGTGCCGCAGGGCAGCCGCGTGGCCGACATCGGCGCGGATCACGGCTATCTCGGCATTTTTCTGCTGCAAACGGGGCAGGCAAAATTCGTCCACGCCTCGGAGCTGCGCGAGGGGCCGCTCCATCGGGCGATGGAAAACGCCGCGCGCTACGGTGTGGCGGAGAAAATGCGCTTTTCTCAAGCGGACGGTCTGGCCGCCGTCGACCCGGACAAGATCGACACCGTCGTCTGCGCCGGCATGGGCGGCGACCTGATCACGCAGATCATCTCCGCCTGCCCGTGGCTGCGCGACCCGCGCTATCTGCTGATCCTTCAGCCCCAGTCCTCCGGCGCCGACCTGCGCCGGGCGCTGGCTGCGCTGGGCTTCGGCATCGAAAAAGAAGCGCTCGTCCGCGACGGCGGATTTTTATATCAGGTGCTCAGCGTGCGCTACGGCTGCGCCGCACCGCTGACGCCCGGCGCGCAGTACGTTTCCCCCGCGCTGCTCGCCTCCGGCGACCCGCTGCTGCCGGATTATCTGGCCCGCATCGAACGGTCGCTGGCGCTGACGGCCGAGGGCATCCGCCGCGGCGGCGACCCGGCGGATGAACCGAAGCTGCATTATTACGAAGCCGCGCTCCGCGAGGTGCGCGAGATGAGGAGGAGCTATGAAAACCGTTCGGGAAATCCATGAATTTCTGCAAACGCTTGCCCCGGAATCCATGCAGGAAAGCTGGGATCACGTCGGCCTGCTGTGCGGGAGGGCAAACGCACCCGTCACGCGGATCCTGGTCGCGCTCGACCCCTTCCGTGCGGCCTGCGAGGAGGCGAAGGCGCTGGGCGCGCAGCTTCTCGTGACGCACCATCCGGCCATCTGGGAGCTTTCCGCGGTGAATGACGGCACGGCGCAGGGCCGCAATCTGCTGTTTCTGATCGAAAACGGCATCGCCGCGCTGAACGCGCACACAAATCTGGACAAAGCCCCCGGCGGCGTGAACGACTGCCTCGCGGCCGCGCTCGGCCTTGCGGATGTACAGGTCGTCGACCCGGAGGGAACCGACGGACAGGGCCGCCCCTACGGTCTGCTGCGCTGCGGCAAGGTCTGCGCGCAGAGCTCTGCCGCATTTGCGCAATTCGTCAAAACGGCGCTTTCCTGCCCCGGTCTGCGCTACGCGGACGGCGGCCGGGAGATCCGGACCGTCTTTGTCGGCGGCGGCGCGTGCGCCGGGGCGCTTGCGCGCGCAGCGGAGCTGGGCTGCGACGCCTTCGTCACCGCCGACGTCAAATACAACGCCTTTGCCGACGCGGTCGAGCTGGGCGTGACGCTGATCGACGCCGGACATTTTGAAACGGAGAACCCCGTCTGCACCTATCTTGCAAAAAAACTGCGCGCGCAGTTCCCCGAAATCGAGGTCTTTGTGTCAAAAGTACACACAGACCCCATAAAATTCGTATAAAATTCTTGTCAAGCCGCTTTTCATGTGCTAGAATAAAATATACGAAAACTTTATCAGAGAGGAAGCATACTTATGTCCGGACATTCCAAGTGGCATAACATTCAGAAGACAAAGGGTGCGCAGGACGCAAAGCGCGCTGCCGCTTTTACCAAGATTGCGAAGGAGATGTACGTCGCCGTGAAGGAAGGCGGCGGCTCCGCCGATCCGAACTATAACTCCCGTCTGGCGACGGTCATCACCAAGGCCAAGGCCGCCAATATGCCCAACGACAACATCAAGCGCGTGCTGGAGAAGGCCGCGAGCGCCGGCAGCGGCGACTCCTACGATTCCATCACCTACGAAGGCTACGGCCCCGCCGGCATCGCCGTCATCGTCGAAACGCTGACCGACAACCGCAACCGCACCGCTGGCAATATGCGCCACCATTTCGACAAATACGGCGGAAAGATGGGCGCAAACGGCTGCGTTTCCTGGAACTTCAGCAAGAAGGGCGTTCTCGTCATCGACAACGAGGACGGCGACTACGAAGAGGATGACGTCATGATGGACGCCATGGACTGCGGCGCGGACGACTTTGAAGCCGAGGAGGACTGCTTCACCGTCTACACCGATCCCGATGATTTCAACGCCGTGGCTGATGCGCTGAGCAAGAAGGGCTACAATTTCGTGTCCGCGCAGATCGAGATGGTTCCCGGCGAATACAAGAAGCTGGAAAATCCCGACGACATCGCCAATATGGAAAAGATGCTCGACATCTTCGAGGATGACGACGACGTGCAGAACGTCTGGCACAACTGGGACAGAGATTAACATTTTAAAAAACGGGGCGCATGCCCCGTTTTTTTGCCTTATCACAGCAGGCGGCGCGATGGAAGGAAAATCTATTTCTTGACAGCGCCGCTCTTCTGCGTTATAATCAAACCGCTCGTTTTGTAACCAATGTTATAAAACGTATTTGTGCAATCGTTTTCTTCGGAGAAAGGAAGATTCTATGCCCCCGAAACCGAAATTTACCAGAGAGGAGATCGTCGCCGCTGCGCTCTCGCTGCTGCGCGAGCAGGGGGAAAGCGCCCTGACCGCCCGCGAGATCGGCAAGCGCCTCGGAACCTCGTCCTCGCCCATCTTCACCACCTTCAAGGACATGGAGGAGCTCAGGGCCGCCGTGCAGTTGGAGGCAAAGGCCGTCTTTGACCGCTATATGGAGGTCGCGAGGGCGTTCTTTCCCGCCTACAAGAAGCGCGGGATGCAGTGGGTCAAATTCGCACGCGAGGAGCCGATGCTCTTCCGCCTGCTTTTCGAGCAGCACAGCCGCGACGGCGCCGACCTTGACCGTGCGCTGAGCGAGCTGCCCTTTGGACGGGAAAACGACCTTGAGATCATCATGCGCGACTACCACGCCACGCGCGAGCAGGCCGCGCATCTCTTCCGCCAGATGTGGATCTACACCTATGGCCTGTGCGTCATAAGCGCGGCCGGCATATGCCGCCTGACCGATGCCGAAATCGCGACGCTGCTGGGCGAGGTCTTCCGCGGAATGATTTATATCCTGCATACAGGCAGCGACATTACAAAAATTCAGCCGGTGCCGGACGTTTCCGAAGCGGGAGATGCGCTGCGCCGCCAATCCCCCGATCTTCGCGAAAAAGGAGAAAAATAAATGGAACACATTATAGAAATTGAACATCTGAACAAGCGCTTCGCGGAGGTGCAGGCAGTGCGCGACCTGTCCTTCCATGTGAAGCAGGGTGAACTGTTCGCCTTCCTCGGCGTAAACGGCGCCGGTAAATCCACAACCATTTCCATTCTGTGCGGTCAGCTTGCCAAGGACAGCGGCAGCGTGCGCGTTTGCGGCGAGAGCATCGACGGAAGCATGGAGCACATCGCCCGCAAGCTGGGCGTGGTATTCCAGAATTCCGTCCTCGACGGCGCGCTTTCCGTCCGCGATAACCTGCGAAGCCGCGCCGCGCTCTACGGCATCACCGGCGCCGCCTTCAAGGCGCGCCTTGCCGAGCTGGCGGAGCTGCTGGACTTCTCCGGCCTTCTGAGCCGGATGGTCGGCAAGCTCTCCGGCGGACAGCGCCGCCGCATCGACATCGCTCGAGCGCTGCTGCACCGGCCGGAAATTCTGATTCTCGACGAGCCGACGACCGGTCTCGATCCGCAGACGCGCAAGCTGCTGTGGGACGTCGTGCGGGAGCTTCGCCGCCGGGAGAATCTGACCGTGTTTCTGACCACGCATTACATGGAAGAGGCCGCGGACGCGGACTATGTCGTCATTCTCGACAGCGGCGCGATCGCCGCCGAGGGAACGCCGCTGGCACTCAAGAATACCTACACCGGTGACTTCATCACCCTCTACGGTGTAGATGCGGAGGCACTGCGGCCGCTCGGTCTGCCCTGTGAGGCGCTCCGCGGCGCGGTGCGCGTTGCCGTGCCGGACACTGCTGCGGCGACAAGGCTCATCGTGGAGCATCCGGAGCTTTTTACGGACTATGAGATCACCAAGGGCAAAATGGACGATGTTTTCCTTGCCGTGACGGGCAAAAAGCTGACGGGAGGTGCCGAAAAATGACAGGACTTGCGAATCTGATCCGGCGCGACCGCCGGCTGTTCTTCAAGGATAAGGGGATGCTGATCTCCTCGCTGATCACGCCGGTCGTGCTGCTGGTGCTCTACGCCACCTTCCTTGCAGGCGTATACCGCGACAGCTTTGTCAGCGCATTGCCGCAGGGCTTTCCGGTCGCTGACGCGCTTGTCGACGCGACGGTCGGCGGGGAGCTGATTTCCTCTCTGCTGGCGGTGAGCTGCGTGACGGTCGCCTTCTGCTCCAACCTGATGATGGTACAGGATAAGGTTTCGGGTGCGCTGCGCGACCTCACGGTCAGCCCGGTGCGCCGCTCCACCGTCGCGCTCGCCTACTTCATTGCTTCGGCTCTCGTCACGCTGATCGTGACCTTCGTGGCCTTCGGTGCAAGCCTTCTGTACTTATGGCGTATGGGCTGGTATCTGACCTTCGGCGACGTTGCGCGTATCGCGCTGGACGTGCTTCTGCTGACGCTCTTCGGCGTAGCGCTCTCCTCCTGCGTGAATTTCCCCCTGTCCACCAATGGGCAGGCCTCGGCGGTCGGCACGATCGTCAGCGCGGGCTACGGCTTCATCTGCGGGGCGTATATGCCCATTTCCAACT
>CAKUMR010000091.1 GCA_934667865.1 uncultured Oscillospiraceae bacterium
CAGCGAGGCGTTTCGGAGCGCAACCGCCGCAAAGCGGCGGCACTTAGCGCGGAGATGGGTTCCCTTTCGCGTTCAATCACCCGCCGCAGCGACCAAAATTGCAAAATAATACTACAACTTTTGATTTTGCAATTTTGCTGGCAGCTTGTCAAAAAAGTCCGTTTGGACTATTTTGATAAGCTGACGCAGGGAGGAACTCCCTGCGCTCTTTGCGGGCTTTTCCGGGGAAATGCTTTAAGAAATAAAAGCGTGGAGAATGACAATGATCGATAAAATGCTGATTCGCGGAGCAAAAGTACACAATCTCAAGAGCATTGATGTGGATATTCCGCTGGGAAAGATCGTCGGGATCGCGGGCGTGTCCGGCTCCGGAAAGTCCTCGCTGGCGCTTGGCGTGCTGTATGCCGAGGGCTCGCGCCGGTATCTTGAGGCGCTCTCGACCTATACCCGCCGGCGCATGACACAGGCGTCGAAGGCCAGTGTGGACGAAGCGCTGTATGTCCCGGCAGCGTTGGCGCTGCACCAGCGCCCCGGCGTGCCGGGCATCCGCAGCACCTTCGGCACCGGAACGGAGCTTTTGAACAGCCTGCGGCTGATGTTTTCCCGCCTCGCCAGCCACCGCTGCCCGAACGGTCATTATCTGGAGCCTTCGCTTTTGGTCGCCGCCGGGAAAGAACTGGTCTGCCCCGAATGTGGGGCGCATTTTTACGCGCCTTCTGCCGAGGAGCTGGCCTTCAATTCTCAGGGCGCCTGCCAGAAATGCGGCGGCACGGGCATTGTCCGCACGGTCGACCTCAGCACGCTGGTGCCGGACGAGTCCCTGAGCATTGATGAGGGTGCGGTCGCTCCGTGGAACAGCCTGATGTGGTCACTGATGACGGACATCTGCCGCGAAATGGGCGTGCGCACCGATGTGCCTTTCCGTGAGCTGACGGCGCAGGAAAAGGACATCGTGTTTCATGGCCCGGCGGAGAAAAAACACATTTTCTATCACAATAAGAACTCCAATCAGGCGGGAGAACTGGATTTTACCTACTTTAACGCCGTTTATACCGTGGAAAACGCACTCTCTAAGGTCAAGGACGAAAAGGGCATGAAGCGGGTGGAAAAATTCCTGAAAGAGGACGTTTGCCCGGACTGCCGCGGCACCCGCCTGTCTGCCGCCGCCCGCGCGCCGAGGCTGCGGGGAATTTCGCTGGATGAAGCCTGCACGATGACGCTTTCCGAACTGGTCGACTGGGTGCATGGCGTGCCGGAGAGTCTCCCGGAGGAAATGCGCCCCATGGCGGAGAGCATCTGCGAGGCGTTCCAGAGCACCGCCAAGCGCCTGATGGACTTGGGGCTGGGCTACCTGACCCTTGACCGCTCGGCCTCCACGCTCTCCACCGGCGAGCGCCAGCGGATGCAGCTGGCCCGCGCCGTCCGCAACCGCACGACGGGCGTTCTCTATGTGCTGGACGAGCCGTCCATTGGGCTGCACCCGTCAAATATCGTGGGGCTGACCGGCGTGATGCACGATCTGGTTGCCGACGGGAACTCCGTCATTCTGGTCGACCACGACACGCAGATCCTGAAGGAAGCAGACTGGATCGTGGAGATGGGCCCGGAGGCCGGCGCGAAGGGCGGCCACGTCATTGCGGAGGGGGCAATGCCAGACATCGAAGCAGATCCTGCCTCCCAGATCGGGCCGTTTCTCAAGGGTTCGGCGGAAACAAAGCTGCGTCCCCGCGCCGCAGAGGAAGGACTGTTCGAAAACGGAACGATTCATCTGTCTACCTCTCAAATCCATACGGTCAAACCGTTAGAGGTAGATATTCCAAAAGGGCGGCTCACCGTTGTCACCGGCGTGTCCGGCTCCGGCAAGACGACCATGGTATTGGAAAGCCTCGTCCCGGCGCTGGCGGCCAACATCGGCGGCAGCGCGCTGCCGGAGCATATCCATGCGATTCGTGCCGAAGGAATCCGGCAGGTCAAGCTCATCGACGCGACGCCCATCGGCATCAACGTCCGCTCCACGGTGGCGACCTATGCGGGCATCCACGATGAGCTGCGCAAGCTCTATGCAAAATCTGCCGGCGCGAAGGAGCGCGGCTATAAAGCCAGCGACTTTTCCTATAATACCGGCTCCCTCCGCTGCCCCGGCTGCGACGGAACGGGCGTGGTCAGTCTGGATGTTCAATTTCTGCCGGACGTGAACATTCCCTGCCCCGACTGCCGCGGTTCGCGGTACGCAAGAGCCGCCGATGATGTGAAGCTGACGGACAGGGCGGGGCAGTGTGCCTCCCTGCCGGAGCTTATGGAAATGGACGTGAATTCCGCGATCGACTTTTGCGCGGGCATGAAAACCGTCAGCCAGAAGCTGGACGTTCTCCGGCAGCTCGGCCTTGGCTATCTGACGCTGGGCGAGGAAACGCCGAGTCTGTCCGGCGGAGAGGCACAGCGGCTGAAGCTGGCAAGCGAGATCGGCAAAACGCAGACGGATTCCGTCTTTGTATTTGACGAGCCGTCCATCGGCCTGCATCCGTTGGATGTGCGGGTGCTGCTTGGTGTCTTTCAGGCGCTGCTGACGAGCGGCGCGACGGTAATCGTCATTGAACATGATCTGGACGTCATCCGCAATGCAGATTATATCATCGACATGGGTCCCGGCGGCGGAGACGCGGGCGGGCGCATCGTGGCTGCCGGAACGCCGGAGGGAATTCGGGGGAATTCTGCCAGCATCACCGGAAAATATCTGTAAAATACAAAAAACAGACGAGTTCAGAAACTCGTCTGTTTTTATTTGGAATTTTGGTCATCCTTTTTGTTCCGGACCAGGAAGAAGGCCAGCACCGCGCAGCAGGCGAAAACGATCGCCGCGATCGCGATCAGCTTCCACGGCTCCCTCTGGCGCAGTGTCACGCGCTGTGTCTGCGCCGCCGGGGCAGGGTACTCGGCCTGCGTAGGCGATGGATTCTGCGGGGTGGAGGCGGCTTCCGGCTCGGAGCTTGCAGGCGCGGTGCTTGCGGCAGAATCACCTCCGGAGGACGTGCCGCCGGAAATCGCCGGTCTGGCCGAGCCCTGATGTGCGGACTTCTGCGTGTAGGCCGCGCCGCAGACGGTGCAGACATACTTTGTCCCGCGGCTGTTTGCGTGGCCGCCGTCCCAGACGTGGCCGGCGGCGGGGATCGGCGCCTGTTCGACAGCGCCGCAGGGGCAGGTGCGGAGCTGTTCCCCGGCCTCTTCGCATCCGGGCTCCCGCACGACGACCCAACCGTCTGGATAGGTATGCACATGGCCGGCATCCGTGCGGACGGTGACAAAGAAGGAGGCCGTGGCGTCGCCGTAGCGCAGGACGATCTCCTGTGTGCCTATGGTCAGGGGAGCGTTGGAATACTCCAGGTGTGCGCCGTCCGTGGTTTCAAACGTGAGGTCTGCGTCCTGAATCCGGACGCGCAGACCGGTCAGATCCGGCGTTTCTCCGGCGAGGTAGTCCAGCTTGTCCGGCAGGGAGAGAATTTCCACGGAGGTCACCGGGACGACGATCGTCACGGAGATCCAGCGGCTGTAGACGGCCTCGCTCCGCGCGCCGCCGGAAACGTTCCAGACCGCTGCGCGATAGTACGTCGTACCGGGCGTGGCGGGAGGGGTGTAGTCGCAGGAAACCGCGCCGGGGAGGATCGCTGCCGCTGTGCCGTCCGACGCGGCGGCGGAGTACCACTGATATTCCAGCGTACCGCCGTCGGGCGAATGTGCATTGACAGACAGAAGCGGCGGCTCCAGCTCTATGGACAGGATACAGTCCGGCGTTGCGCTATCGATCACAGGCGCGGCGGGCGCAGCAAAAACCTGTGTGCAGAGCAGTACCAGCAGCAGAAGCACGATCGGAAGGGAAACGGCGCGCATGATACTTCAAACCCCTCTTTCTTCCCGGTTTGATATGCAATTTCTATCTGAATTCATAATAACGTGGAAAAACGACCGTGTCAATGTTTTTTTGACGTTTTTCAACATAATGTATGAAAAAAAGAAGACAAAAGAAAAAACCGCCGAAAATGCAATCTATTTTTCTCAAAAACAAGATTGCATTTTTATCGCTGGATGCTACAATAATCCCAAAAGAAGGGAGCGGGAACGATGGACGAACGGCTGGTTTATGAGATCCTCTCGGCGGTGGAGGAGATTCCGGAAGGGAAGGTTGCATCTTACGGGCAGATCGCCGCGCTGATCGGCAGAGAGAAAAACGCCCGGCTGGTTGGCCGGGTGCTGCGGGACGCGGCGCTTTACGGGGACTATCCCTGTCACCGGGTCGTAAATCACGCGGGGCGGCTCGCGCCCGGCTGGCCGGAGCAGCGGATGCTCCTTGCACGCGAGGGCGTGGAGTTCCGACCGGACGGCCGGGTGGAAATGCGGCGCTTTCAATGGAGTATATAACAGGCGACCCCGTTTTACGGGGCCGCCTGTTCTGCGTTCAGCGCTGAGTGCGGATGCTCTTGACAAGTCCGCTGTCGATGGTGATGCAGATGTCAGCCTGCGCGGCGATGTCCGGGTCGTGCGTCACGAGGATGAGCGTCTGATGGAAATCATCCACGACGCGGCGCAGCAGCTGCACGACCTGATCGGACGTGGCGCTGTCGAGGTTGCCGGTCGGTTCATCCGCAAGGATGATGGACGGGCGCGTCAGCAGGGCGCGTGCAATGGCGCAGCGCTGCTGTTCACCGCCGGACATCTGCCACGGATACTTGCGCAGAAGCTCCGCAATGCCCAGCTCCTGCGTGACCTGGTCGAAATAGGCCATGTCGGGCTTCTGCCCGTCGAGCAGGACGGGCGCGAGAATGTTGTCCTTGGCGGTGTGCTCGTCGAGCAGGTTGTAGGACTGGAAGATGAAGCCAATCTGGCGGCGGCGGAGCTGCGCCAGCCGGGAGTCCTTGAGCTTGTAGATGTCCTCGCCGTTCAGAATGACCTGACCGCCGGTGGGACGGTCGAGGCTGCCGAGCAGGTGCAGCAGGGTGGACTTGCCGGAGCCGGATTTGCCGATGATGGCATAGAATTTCTCGGCTTCAAATTCCAGATCGACGCCCTTGAGCGCCTGATAGGAGACACCGCCCTGGGTGTAGGTTTTTTCCAATCCGATTGTTTGCAGCAGCATAGTTTATTCTCCTCTCTCCAAACCTTTGATGGTACCGATGACGGATGATTGACACAGACGATGATAGGGAAGGACGCGCAGCAGGGTGATAAGGACAAGTGCGGCGAGGCAGAGGCACAGGTGCAGGCTCCATGGGTACTGCCACAGAAGCCCCTGTGTCAGCGTGGTGACGAGTGCGGCGGGCGAAAGCGTATGGAAGCCGGTTTCAAAGAAGGCGCAGCACAGAAGAACGAGGGCAGCGGCGGCGTTGGCAAGCAGCACGGCCCATAAGCCCTCCCGCAGAG
>CAKUMR010000092.1 GCA_934667865.1 uncultured Oscillospiraceae bacterium
TTTAGTTGTTTTCGGTCATGTTGACGAGCTTGTAAAAGCTCGTCCTTTTTGTGCCTGTCTGCTCCATTGCGGTCTTTCCTCTCTTTTTTATGCCTTCCAATCCGAACTGTACAAGGCTGGTACATTGTCTTTTCCTCAAACCTCCAGCCCCAGTGCAAGAATTCCCAGATTCCGGCGGTAAATCTCCGCAAACTGCGACAGCGGCAGCGGATTTTCTCCCAATCCGACCTCGATGGTGTAGCCCGGCCGGTCGTAGGTAAGCACGAACCAGTCCTTGTAGCCCGCAAAGCCGGAGGCAAAGGGCGTGTCCTCCAGCGCGTAGCCGCTGACCTCGGCAAACCTCTGCCCGATCTCCTCCGCACCTACCGGCATCAGGTCGAGGAATTTCCAGTAGATCACCTCGCCCTGCGCGTGATAGGAGAGCGTCAGCCGCGGGTCGACCAGCCGGGTCAGCCCCGCCATACCCGCGCTCTCCGGCTGATCGAGCGGGCTGCTGCCGACGTAGTCGCGCGGTGCAGGCTTGGTAAAGCCGAGGGCAAATTTGTTCTTCCGCGCCTGTTCCCACTCGGCGGGATAGTTGAGGTTCAGATCGACGCCCGCCAGATTTGCCTTCCAGCCGTCCGGAAACGGAATATCCGGATAGTTCGCGGCGATGCGGCGCGCGGCCTCGTACTGCTCCGAACCGGGCGCGACCGCACCGGTGACCAGATCGACGCCGTCCGGATTTACCATGGGAACGAGGTACAGCCGCGTCTGCCGGAACAGGCGCTGTGCGTCCATTCCGAAAATACGCCCGTTCACACTGACCGCATGGGCGTACTCCTCCAGAAATTTCATCAGAACCGGCGTTGTGATCCACTCGTTTGCATGGTGGCTGGCGTTATAAAGCACGGCGCGCGGTCCCTCGCCTATGCTCAACGCCGTGACCGGGCGGCGGTTGAGCGTTGTGGCGATGGTTCGCCGGGCGAGAAAGGGATAGCGCGCCATCAGCCCCTGAACACAGACCTGTAACAGCTCCGAGGTGAACGGGATGTCCGTCGGGACGACGGGAAAGCCGTAGGGAAGATTGAGGTACTGCCCGGCCAGCAGCCGGTTGGGGTCCTGATTGGGATTTGCCGTCAGAATGGCGCGCACACTGGTGCCGAAGGTGCGTGCCAGCCGGTAATACGTATCGCCGGGCTTGACCATGTAACGCTCAAAGCCAAGAAGATAGGGCGACAGCCGCTGCATGGTGAGAATATCCTCCCGGCCGGAGGGGTACAACCCCTCGCGATTCTGAAAATCCTGCAAATTCTCCGCGCCGGCACGGCGCAGAGCAAGCTCTGTTAAAGTCAAAAGAATCCCCTCCGCTGCAATCTATGCCGGAGGGGATTCCTTTATTCCGGCTGCTCCATCAGCTCGGCAAGGTAGCGGCAGGCCGAGAGCAGCTTTTCCAGGTGGTAGTTCATAACGATGGTGTCGTGGCGCGTACACTTGCGCCCGGCAATGCCGGCTTCCGGGATGGCCATGCCGAGGGTGCGCATCGTTTCGGCGTTTTCAGTCGAAAGATCGCCCAGCGTGTCCATGCCGCAGATGGCCTCCAGCTCCTCGACCATTCGCCCGGCGAGCTGGCGGCAGCCGCGCAGCGCGGCCTCTTCGTCGTGCCGCCTGTGGAAAAAGCGCTGGTTGTGATAGAGCTGCAATTCGCGGTCGATGCGCCGCAGCAGCTCCACGTTGGGCTGAAGATCGGGGAAACGCTCGAAAATCACGATGCTTTCCACCTGCTGCGGGATTCGCGCGCGAAGCTGCGTCAGCAGAGAGCGGATGCGCGCTTTATTATTATAAGGAACGATCACGGCGTTGACGATCAGCGCAACGGCGATGCCGGCGGCAGTGTCGCGCAGGCGGAACAGCGAGTCGCGCAGAACGTTGTCCGTCGGCGTCAGGCTGGCGGAGAGAAAGATGATGCAGGAAAAGGACGCGACAAAGTTGAGCTTGAGCACGTTGCACAGCAGCAGAAGCAGCACAACGCCGAGCCCCGCCGCCCACGCAGGTGTGGCCTGCGGGAAAAGCAGCAGCATCACCGAGCCGAGGACCGTTCCCGCGACGACGCCGATGAGCTGGCTGAGTGCCTGCTTGAGCGAACCGGAGAAGGTGCGCTCCATGGCGATGAGCGCGCCGAAGGCGGCATAAAAAACGGACAGCTCGTCCGTGACGAACAGCCGCACGAGCAGCACCGCCAGCGTGACGGCAATGCCGGTTTTGAGGGTGCGCAGGCCGAGCGGAAAGTGCTTCCAGCGGGTCATGGGCGGCCCTCCTTTCCAATGTTCTGCTTTCAGTATACCAGAAGGAAAGAGATTTGCAAGGAGATTCCGCCGGAGGGCTGGCTTTTCCCAAAGAATGTGGTAAAATGAAGCGCAGAAAGAGGTGGTTTTATGTCGATTCGCAATGCCGTTCCGGCGGACGTTCCGGCCATGCTGGAGATCTATGCCTATTTTGTCCGGGAAACCGCGGTCAGCTTTGAATATGAAGTGCCGGCGCAGGAGGAATTTGCCCGGCGATTGGCGGAGCATACGGTGCAGTTTCCGTGGCTCGTGTGGGAAGAAAACGGGGAAGTCCTCGGCTACGCCTACGCGGGACAGCCCTTTGAGCGCGCAGCCTATCACTGGTGCGCGGAGATCTCCTGCTATCTGGCCGCGCAGGCGCGCGGCCGCGGCGTCGGCAGACAGCTCTATGCCCGCATCGAAGAGCTCCTGTGCAGACAGGGCTATCGGAAGGTCTATGCCGTCGTCACCTCCGCCAACGAGCCGTCGATGGCCTTCCACAAGGCGCTGGGGTATCGTCCCTTTGCGGAGTTCCCGACAGTGGGGTATAAAAAGGGCGCATGGTACGGCGTGACGTGGCTGGAAAAGGACTTGCAGCCCTTGGGTACGCCGGAGGATTTCCCGGTTTCATGGAGGAATGTAGAATGATCCAGGATATTTTTCCGCACATCTATCACAACGAATTCCGCAGGCTGATGCCGCAGGCGGAGGATGTCCTGCTTGCCTATCGCGGCAACGCCGTCCTTTCCGCGTCCGATGCGCTGCGTCTGCCGCGCTGCGGCGATTTTCCGGATACGGAGGCGCGCTACGCCTTTTCCATAGACGACACGCACTATTTTCTGGCAAAGCAGGCGCCGGAGGCGGGGGAGGGGCTGCGCTTTCTCCCCTCGGCGGAGTACCGCTACGCCCAGCCGCGGGAAACTGCCTTCGCCTGCGCGGTCGGAGAAACGCTGCACCGCTGGTATGCCTCTAACCGCTTCTGCGGCGGCTGCGGCGCGGAAATGCAGGACAGCACAGCAGAGCGCGCGCTCTGCTGCCCGAGCTGCGGCGCGGTGGTCTACCCGCGCATCAATCCGGCGGTGATCGTGGGCGTGACGGACGGTAATCGCCTGCTTCTGACCAAATACGCCGGCCGTGCCTTCCGGCGCTTTGCGCTGGTGGCGGGGTTCTGCGAGATCGGTGAGCGCGTGGAGGACACCGTGCGCCGCGAGGTCTGGGAGGAAACGGGTCTGCGCGTGAAGAACCTGCGGTTTTATAAAACCCAACCGTGGGTGCTGACGGACAGCCTGCTCATGGGCTTTTTCTGCGATCTCGACGGCGATCCGACGACCCGGCTTCAGGATGGCGAGCTGGCGTTGGCGCAATGGTTTGAGCGCGATTCTTTGCCGGATGACCACTCCGACATCAGCCTGACCGGAGAAATGATCGAATATTTTCGTAAAAATGGCAGACAAACCCTCTTGACAAATGCAGAAACACTGCTATAATAAGCATTAGATTAGAAAATAAACTAATATTTAGGCGGTGATACCATGACGCAGCGGGAACGGCAGCTTCTGCAATGGATCGAAGCGGACCCGATGATCTCGCAGGAGGCGCTGGCGGAACGCGCGGGGATTACGCGCTCCTCCGTGGCGGTACACATTTCCAATCTGATGAAGAAGGGCTACATTGCGGGCAAGGGCTACGTCCTGCGCTCCGGTACCTATGCGGTCGTTGCCGGCGGCGTGAACGTGGACATCGGCGGCCGCTCTTTCGCCCCCATGGTCGCCAAGGACTCCAATCCCGGACGGGTCACGACGAGCCTTGGCGGCGTCGGCCGGAACATCGCGCACAATATGAGTCTGCTCGGCGTGGACGTCCGCTTTCTGACCGCGTTTGGCGACGACCTCTATGCGCAGCGCATCGCCGCCTCCTGCGGCGAACTGGGCATCGACATCAGCCATGCGCTTCAGGTGCCCGGCGGCGCGACCTCCACGTATCTGTTCCTGAATGACAGCGACGGCGATATGGCGCTGGCCGTTTCGGACATGGAGATCTGCGAGCAGCTCCGCCCGGAGTATTTCGCCGCAAACCTCAATCTTCTCAACCGTGCGCAGATCGTCGTGGCGGATACGAACCTTCCTGAAGCCTCGCTGGTCTATCTTGCCAATCACTGCACGGCGCCGCTCTTCATCGACCCGGTGTCGACGAGCAAGGCCGAAAAGCTGCGCGGTATTCTGGGCAAGATTCACACCCTCAAGCCCAACCGCATTGAAGCCGAGCTTCTGTCCGGCGTGAAGATCACGGACGAGGACAGCCTGCACCGCGCGGCGCAGACGCTGCTGGATACCGGTATGCACCGCGTGTTTATCTCTCTCGGCTCGGCCGGCGTTTTTGCCGCCGACCACAACAGCTTCGTGCACCAGCCCTGCTTCCCTGCCAGGATGGCCAACGCCACCGGCGCGGGCGATGCCTTCATGGCGGCGCTTGCATGGGCCTATCTGGAGGGTACCGACCTTTTGGGAACGGCTGCGGCGGCCTCCGCCGCTGCGTCCATCGCAGTAGAGGGCGCAGAAACCATCAACCCCGTACTTTCCGTTGAATCAGTGCGCGAGCGCTGCAACGCGAAATAAATTCTGAATCAATGAAGGAGTCTTCTATCATGCTGAACAAATATCTTGACGTAAAACCCGAAGTCGCGCAGGCCATCGCAGAGGGCAAGCCCGTTGTCGCTCTGGAATCCACCATCATCTCCCACGGTATGCCCTATCCGCAGAACGTCCAGACCGCTCTGGAAGTTGAGAGAATCATCCGTGAAAACGGCGCGGTTCCCGCAACCATCGCCATCATCGGCGGCCGCCTGAAGGCCGGCCTGACCCCCGAAGAGATCGAGTACTTCGGCAAGAAGGGTACTGCGATCGCCAAGGCTTCCCGCCGCGATCTGGCCGTTCTGTGCGCCAGAGGCGAGGACGGCGCAACGACCGTCACCACGACCATGATCATCGCCCATATGGCGGGCATCAAGGTCTTCGCGACCGGCGGCATCGGCGGTGTGCATCGCGGCGCCGAAACCACCATGGACATCTCTGCTGACCTTGAAGAGCTGGCCTCCACGCC
>CAKUMR010000093.1 GCA_934667865.1 uncultured Oscillospiraceae bacterium
CGTTCATGTCGCGCAGAACTTCCTCATAGGAATCCGGACGACCAGCCGCCTGCAATTCCAGCCAGCGGCGGCGCGCACGCACCTCTGCGGAGGCGGAAAGAAAAATCTTGACATCCGCATCGGGCAGAACAACCGTCCCGATATCACGGCCGTCCATAATAACATTGTGCGTTTTCGCGACATCTCTCTGGGTATCGAGCAGGAACTGCCGCACCGCAGGAAGCGCCGAAACCTTAGACGCAGCCGCCGAAACCTCCGGACTGCGGATCTGTGCGGTCAGATCCTCCTCGTTCAGGTAAACGTGCTGCACACCGTCCGGCGTCCATGCAAGACGCATCTGTATTCGGGGAAGCAGGACGGCTACGGCATCGCCATCCTCCGGCTGCACGCCCGCGCGGAGAACCGCACAGGCAACCGCTCGGTAGATCGCGCCCGTATCAACATATACGAATCCCAGCGTCTGCGCGGCGCGGCGCGCCATGGTGCTTTTTCCGGCGCCCGCCGGACCGTCGATAGCGACACTGTAATACTTCATAGTCTTCTCCTGTTTCAATCAAAAACTCTGTATATTTTACCGCAGCAGCGGTGATTTGTCAATCGCCGCTGCCGTAATTTTCAAGAAATGCCGCGCAGCCGCTCGCCGCCGCATAGCCCGTTGACCACGCGATCTGCAAGTTAAAGCCGCCCGTGTAGGCGTCGCAGTCGATGACCTCGCCCGCGAAAAACAGGCCGGGCACCAGCTTGGACTGCATCGTTTTCGGGTCGATCTCGCGCACCGCGACACCGCCGCGCGTGACGATCGCCTCCGCGACCGGGCGCGTCCCGGAAACGGAGATTGCAAAGCGCTTTGTGTGCTCCAGAAGGGCACGCCGCTGCGCCTTTCCGAGGGAATTTGCGCGCAGCGCGGGATCTATCCCACCCCGGGACAGCAGCACCGGGATCATGGAATGTGGATAGAGATCGGCCAGCGCGTTTTCCATGCTGCGGTTGCTGTATTTTTCAAAATCACGCAGAAAACGCGCATCCAGCGTCGCCTCGTCCAGCGCAGGCTTGAGATCGAGCAGGATCGTGTACGAGGCTCCCGGCTTCATATGCGCCGAGGCGGACAGCGCCATCGGCCCGGAAACACCGAAATGCGTGAAAAGAAGCTCGCCAAAATCCGAATACACCGTCTTTCCGCGGCTGTCGAGCAGGCGGAATGCCGTGTTGCGTAAGGAAAGCCCCTGCATCTGCGCGCAGTCGGCGTCTTCGCTGACCAGCGGGACCAGAGAACCCGCGACGGGCGTGATCGTATGCCCCAGCGCGGCTGCCATGCGAAAGCCGTCGCCTGTAGAGCCGGTGAGCGGATAGGATGCGCCGCCCGTGCAGAGAAGCACTGCGCGGCAGGAGATTGTTTCCTCTGCCGTCTGCACGCCGCAAACCTGACCGTATTCCGTCAGAATGTGCTGCGCACTTCCCTGCCGGTGCTGCACGCCGGCGGCGTGCATGGCGCACGTCAGAGCATTCAGAACGTCCATGGAACGGTCGGAAACCGGGAAAACACGGTTGCCGCGCTCCGTTTTCAGCGCGCAGCCGTTTCCCTCGAAGAAGGCCATCGCCGCCTCCGGCGGGAAGGCATACACGCTGCTGTAGAGAAAGCGCCCGTTGCGCGGGACGTTTTTAAGGACCTCCTCCGGCGGGCAGTTGTTTGTTACGTTGCACCTTCCCTTGCCGGTGATCAGCAGTTTTTTGCCGCAGGCGGGGTTCTTTTCCAGCAGCAGCACGCGCAGACCGTGCCGAGCCGCCTGAATGGACGCGAACATTCCCGCCGCGCCGCCGCCGATCACGACGACATCAGCCGTCGACTTTTTCGTAAACGCCATAGCGATCCCACACTCTTTCCAGACTGTCGAGCGTCTTGGTGACCTCCTGCCGGCGGCGGGAAGCGACGGCGACGATCAGCGCATTGATCAGGCTCATGGGCGCGACCAGCGAGTCCACGAGGGAAACCATGTCGCTCTTCGCCGTCAGGAGATAATCCGCACTCTGCGCGATGGGCGCAGTTTCACAGTCGGTCAGGGCAATGACCTGCGCGCCCGCGCTGGCGCAGTATTGCAGCGCCTTGGAGGTGGCCGTGGAGTAGCGCGGGAAGCTGATACCGACCACGGCATCCTGCGGCGCGACATGAACGATCTTTTCAAACATCTCGCTCTCGGACGCGCCCGTGACCACGCGCACGTCTTCAAACATATAGTTCAGGTAATAGCCGAAAAATTCCGCCAGCGCCGCGGAGGAGCGAACACCGAGAATATAGACCCGCCGCGCCGACAGAAGCGCATCCACCGCTCCCGCAAAGGCCGTGCGGTCGATGCTGTCCATGGAGGCGCGCAGCTTGTCCATATCGGACTGCAAAATGGTCGTAAGGATGTCCTGCTCTCCCAGCCGCTCGCTGGAAACCTCGATGCGCTGCACGGCCGTCAGACGATTGAGGACCATCTCCTGCAGCGCCTTCTGCATGGCAGGATAGCCGTCGTAGCCCAGCTCCGCAGCAAAACGGACGACCGTGGACTCCGAAACATTGACCGTCCTGCCCAGCGTCCCCGCCGTCTGGAAGGCGGCCTTGTCATAGGATTCCAAAATATAGGCGGCAATGCGTTTCTGTCCCTTGGAAAAACCGCTCATTTTGTTATGTATACAACTCAAAATATCAGCAGTCATGGCTCATTCCCCATTCAAACTTTCAATTTCTTCTTTGGTCAGTTCGCGCCATTTTCCGGAAGGGAGCGTTCCGAGCCGGAGCGTTCCCTCCTGCGTCCGGCGCAGACGCAGCACGCGAAGGCCCGCCGCCTCGCACATCCGGCGAATCTGGCGGTTGCGCCCCTCATGGATCGTGATCTCAAACACGGCGCGGCTTCCTTCGCCGCGCAGCAGGCGCACGGACGGCGGATAGATGCGGTAGCCGTCGAGCACGATGGGCCGCGCAAGGAGGACTTCCCCTCCCCGCCAGTCGCCCTCGACCGTGACCTCATAGGTCTTGCCGACATTGGCGCGCGGGTGCATCAGCCGGTCGGCAAGTTCCCCGTCATTGGTAAAAAGCAGGAGCCCTTCGGAATCATAGTCCAGCCGCCCGACCGGGTAGACCCGGCAGCCGCAGTCCACCAGCGAGGCGGCAGTCTTGCGGTTCTTTTCATCCTTCAGGGTCGTCACATAGCCGCGCGGCTTGTTGAGCATCAGATATTTTTTCTCCGGCAGAGGCGGCAGCGGCACACCGTCCACCTCAATGCGGTCCGCGTCCGGGTCCGCGGAAGCGCCCAGCGCGCAGACCGCTCCGTTGACGCGCACACGCCCGGCACGGATCCAGTCCTCCGCTGTCCGGCGTGAGGCCAGCCCCCGCGCGGACAGGATCTTTTGTACTCGTTCTTTCATGTTTCCTCTCCCCAGAGAAGCGGAATGGTTCCCACGCAGGTCTCCCCGACCCAGACG
Organism: uncultured Oscillospiraceae bacterium; assembly: GCA_934667865.1. Next base: position 3,463 of record CAKUMR010000093.1, read on the forward strand.
CTGCCGAAGCCGGCTGGCATCCCCGGCGCGCCCGCGCAGAAGGCGCAGCGCGGATAACTGACGCGCACCACGACTGCTTCGTCCTCGCGCAGGAAGCAGGAAAAGTCCTGCCCCGCCGTCAGTGCGGCGCGGCTGCCGTCCATCAGCGTGAGCTCCGCGGCGTATGCGCCCTTTTGCAGGGCGGTGCGCGTTTCATAGAGGGAAAAGCCGTAGGCATACAGCGCCGCGTGGTCGCGCCAGTCGTCGCAGTCGTTGATCGTCACGGCGATCATCCTGCGCCCGCCGCGCTCGACCGCGCTGACCAGAATTCGCCCAGCCGCGCGGGTAAAGCCGGTCTTGACGCCGATGGCGCCCTCCAGCGACCACAGGAGCTTATTGTGATTGGTCAGGCAGCGCTCGCCCACGCGGATGCTTTTCGTGGACACGACCTGCAAAAAGGCCGGCTCCCGCAGCGCACCGCGCGTCAGAAGTGCCAGATCGCGCGCCGTGGAATAGTTGTTCTCATCGTCCAGCCCGTTTGGATTGGCGAAGTGCGTGTTGCGCAGCTCCATACGCTGCGCCGTTTCGTTCATCCAGCCGACAAAGCGCGCAAGGCTTCCCGCCGTGCAGAGGGCAAGCGCAACCGCTGCGTCGTTGCCGGAGCGCAGCATCATGCCGTAAAGCAGGTCGCGCAGCGTCAGCTCCTCCCCGGCCTTGAGGTACATGGAGGAGCCTTCGATCCCCGTCGCCTCCGCCGGGATACGGACACGCCGGTCGAGGTCGCAGCGCTGCACGACGACCAGCGCCGTCATGATCTTGGTCGTACTTGCGATCAGCGACGGTGTGTCGCAGTTCTTTTCCGCCAGCACCATGCCGGTGTCTGCGTCCATCAGGAGCATGGACCTTGCGCTGGTGGCCGGCGCCGCGGCACATTGCAGAGATAAAACAACGGCAGCAACGAGAGCGGCTGCCGCTGCGGTCATACGCCGAAGCATTTTACATCACCCCGGACAGTATTCGCATCCGGGGGATGTATCATGCGTGTCAAATCTCGGAATCTTCCGTCTTTCGGCTCTGCACCAGATCTGAAATTTTATCGACCAGCACGGGGAACTGCTCGACCATTCGCTCGACGGCGTTGCTCGCCGGCTCCGCAATGGGCAGCACCCGCACACGCTCACCCTGAAGGACAAGGAAGGCCACGGGAACGATCTTCACGCCGCAGCCTGCGCCGCCGCCGAAAGCGCCGCTCTGGGTCTTGGTCGGGATATCGGAGCCTCCGGAGGCCATTCCGAAGGAGATCTTGGAGATCGGGATGAGGGTCGTTCCCTCGCCCGCCTGAATGGGCGTACCGACGACGGTATTGGCGTCGACCATCTCGCGCACCTTGGACATGGATGCGCCAAGAAGTTCATTGATGTTCTGGCTCATTTTCCGTACCTTCCTTTTCTGTGATTTCCCGCTTGGAAAACTGCATTTTTTCGATTTCGGGCAGCTCATCCAGACTCTCCAGTCCGAACGTCCGCAAAAAGTCCGGCGTCGTCCGGTAGAGAATGGGGCGGCCGGGCACATTCAAGCGGCCGCATTCCTCGATCAGCTGCTTGCCCAGCAGCGCGGACACCGAATAGGAGCTGTCCACGCCGCGAATCTGCTCCACATAGGCCTTCGTGGCCGGCTGGTAATAGGCGATGATCGTCAGGGTCTCCAGCTGGGAGGCCGAGAGCTTCGGCGGCTTGCGCGTCTCCAGTGCCTTCGTAACGTGTTCCGCCATCTCCCCGGAGGAACACATCTGGTAGGCCTTGCCAAGATGCACGATGCGCACGCCGCGGCGGTCATAGGACAGCTCGTCGATCAGCTCGCGCGCCGCCCGGTCGATCTCGTCCGGGTCACATTCCAGCGCTTTGGAC
>CAKUMR010000094.1 GCA_934667865.1 uncultured Oscillospiraceae bacterium
GGCTTGAGGACCTCGTTGAAGGCGCGGATGGCATTGGGGATGCCGCTTTTCAGCGTGTTATAGGTGTCGACCAGCAGCGTGGCGTTCGTCGGGTAAAGCTCACAGTAGGTGCGGAAGGCCTCGTATTCGCTGTCGAACATCTGCACCCACGAGTGGGCCATGGTGCCGCCGGCGTAGACGCCGTAGAGCTGGTCGGAGATCGTGCAGGCCGTGCCGTTGCAGCCGCCGATGTAGGCAGCGCGCGCACCGAGGATCGCGCCCTGCGCGCCCTGCGCCCGGCGGGAGCCGAATTCCAGCACCGTCCGGCCCTGCGCCGCGCGGACGACGCGGTTGGCCTTCGTCGCGATGAGGCTCTGATGGTTCAGGATCAGCAGGATATAGGTTTCGACCAGCTGCGCCTCGATCGCGGGCGCGCGTACCGTGAGGATGGGCTCCTTGGGGAAGATGGGCGTGCCCTCCGGGACGGCGAAAATGTCGCCCGTGAAGCGGAAGTCCTCCAGATATTTGAGGAAGCCCTCGTCGAAGAGCTTCCTGCCGCGCAGGTAGGCGATATCCTCCGCGGAGAAATGAAGGTCCTGAATGTATTCGACGACCTGCTCCAGACCGGCGGCGATGGCGAAGCCGCCATTGTCCGGCACGTTGCGGTAAAACACGTCGAAATAGCAGATTTGATCCTTCATCCCGCTGACGAAATAGCCGTTGCCCATCGTCAGCTCATAGAAATCGCAGAGCATCGTCATGTTCAGAGTTTTGTTGACTTTCATATTGCACCTCGAAAAGTGTGTTTTCTTTGATTATAGCCGTTTTTTCGCCAAATGGCAATCATTATTTCTGATTGACTTTCCCGCGCCTTTTGGTATGATATAATCAGATAAGAATGGAGGATCGCACAATGGCAATTGAAATCGGACTTCAGGGGCACGCGGAGACCCTTGTGGAAAAGGAGGACACCGCGCAGTCGGTCGGCTCCGGCGGACTGCTCGTCTATGCCACGCCCTGTCTGGCGGCACTGATGGAGGGCGCAGCCTATGAGAGCATCGCGCCGCTGCTCGCTGCGGACGAAAGCTCCGTCGGCACGCGCATGGAGCTGACTCATTCCTCGGCCACGCCCGTGGGGATGCAGGTACGCGCAGAATCCACCGTCACGGCAGTGGAGGGACGGAAGATCACCTTTGAGATCGTCGCCTACGACGAGGCCGGAGAAATCGGCCGCGCCGTCCACGAGCGCGTTGTCATCAAGACCGAGCGTTTTCTGGAAAAATGCTACGATAAGCTGTGAAAGGAGCCGCAGCCTTGGAAAAACAGTTTTTGCAGGCCGGACAGATCGTCAGCACCCACGGCGTGCAGGGAGAAGTGAAGATCCTGCCGTGGGCGGATGCGCCGGAGTTCCTGCTGGATTTTGACACCTTTTATCTGAACGGAAAGCCCTACGAAGTCGTTTCCTCCCGCGTCCACAAGACCTGCGTGCTGGCGAAGCTGCGCGGCGTGGACACGCCGGAGGCCGCAATTCTCCTGCGCGGGCAGACCGTTTCCATCGACCGCAGCGATGTAAAGCTGCCGGAGGGGACGGTGTTCATCGCCGACCTGATCGGCTGCCGCGTGCTGGATGACGCGGGCGAGGAGATCGGAAAAATCAAGGACGTGCTGACCATGCCGTCGAGCGACGTCTATGTCATCGAGGGCGCGCGCAGCTATATGATCCCCGCGGTCAAGGAATTCATCCGGGAGATCGACGCCGCGCATGGAACCGTGCGGGTGCATCTGATCGAGGGATTGGCGACGGATGAGAATTGACATTTTGACGCTGTTTCCTGATACGGTTGGGGACATGATGAACGAATCCATTCTCGGCCGTGCGCAGGAGCGGGGCTATATCCGCATCGAAACCCACCAGATCCGCGACTACACCGCAAACAAGCAGAATCAGGTGGACGACTATCCCTACGGCGGCGGACGCGGCGCGCTGATGCAGGCAGACCCCCTGTACCGCTGCTGGTGCCACGTCTGCGACGAAGCGGGCGCGCCGGTACACACGATCTTCCTCTCCCCCTGCGGCCATGTGTTCCGGCAGGAGGACGCCAAGCGCCTTTCACAACTGGAGAATATCGTGCTGGTCTGCGGCCACTACGAGGGCATAGACCAGCGCTTCATCGACGAATGCGTGGACGAGGAGATCTCTATCGGAGACTTTGTCCTGACGGGCGGCGAAATCCCGGCGATGGCCGTCGCAGACTCGGTGTGCCGGTTGGTGCCCGGCGTTCTGCCGGACAAGGAATGTTTTGAGGACGAAAGCCACTGGGACGGTCTGCTGGAATACCCGCAGTACAGCCGCCCGGCCGTCTGGCACGGCCGCGAGGTGCCGCCCATTCTTCTCTCCGGCGACCATGCAAAGGTCGCGCGCTGGCGCAGAAAGCAGGCCATTTTGCGCACCCGCGCGCGCAGGCCGGATATGTACGAAAAGCTGCGCTTTGAAACAAAAGAGGATAAAAAAATTCTGAGGGAGATCGCAGACGATGACGAACTTGGAAACACTGAAACAGTGGATTAAGGAAAGCAGCCGCATTGTCTTTTTCGGCGGCGCGGGCGTCAGCACGGAAAGCGGCATTCCGGATTTCCGCAGCGTGGACGGCCTGTACCACCAGAAATTTGACTACCCGCCGGAAACGATCATCAGCCACAGCTTTTATGAGGCACGGCCGGCGTATTTTTTCCAGTTCTACCGCGAAAAAATGCTCCCCCTCGGCTTTGCGCCGAACATCACCCACCGCGTACTTGCCAAGTGGGAGCAGGAGGGCAGGCTGCTGGCCATCGTCACACAGAACATCGACGGCCTGCACCAGAAGGCAGGCAGCAAGCGCGTCTACGAGCTGCACGGCAGCGTCCTGCGCAACTACTGCACCCGCTGCGGCAAGTTCTACCCCGCGGAGTTCGTCCGCGATGCACAGGGGATCCCCCGCTGCATCTGCGGCGGCATCGTCAAGCCGGACGTGGTGCTCTATGAGGAGAGTCTGAATGAGGACACGCTGGCGGGCGCGATCTCCGCGCTGCGGCAGGCCGATCTGCTGATCGTCGGCGGCACGAGCCTGACGGTCTATCCCGCCGCCGGGCTGCTGGGCTATTACCGCGGCCACCGGCTCGTACTCATCAACCGCGACGCGACGCCTTATGACGAAGAGGCCGATCTGGTCTTTCACGATTCGCTGGGCGATATTTTCTCCCGGCTACAGGAGCTTTGAATGGAACATACCATGCAGGTCATCGCGCGCATCCGCAGCGAATTTCCAACGAAATTCGGCATCCCGCGCCAGAGCGGACTGGTTCCGGAAACGCGCGCCACGATCGTTTTTGAACCCGAATACCGCAATCCGGACGCGCTGCGCGGGCTGGAGGGTTTTTCTCACCTCTGGCTGATCTGGGAATTCTCCGAGTCCGTCCGCGACGGCTGGTCGCCTACGGTGCGCCCGCCGCGTCTGGGCGGCAATGTGCGCCGCGGCGTTTTTGCCACGCGTTCGCCCTTCCGCCCGAACCCCATCGGTCTTTCCTGCGTCCGGCTGGAAAAGATTTGCCCGACGGAGGACCGCGGCACGGTTCTGCTTGTTTCCGGAGCCGACCTGATGGACGGCACCCCCATTTTTGACATCAAGCCCTACATTCCCTATGCCGATGCCCACCCGGAGGCGCTGGAGGGCTTTACCGCGCAGGCGGGAGATTATTTGCTGGATGTGGTATTCCCGCCGGAGCTGGAAGAGCTCATTCCACAGGAGCGGCGCGCCGCGCTGCGCGGCGTTCTGTCGCATGACCCGCGCCCTTCGTATCAGGCCGACCCGGCCCGCGTGTACGGGATGCGCTTTGCAGCCTTTGACATCCGCTTTACCGTGCAGGAGCATATGCTGACCGTGCGGGAGGTCATTGTGCAATAGCAAAAAGAGCCGCTTGCGCGGCTCTTTTTGCTATTCTTTTTTGTGCAGCTTTTCGTTCAGCTCCCGCACGCGTGCCCGCGCCGCAAAGAACTGCGAGACCCAGATACCGGCATAAATGCAGAGGAAAATACCGAAATAGATGAGAATTCCGCGCACATTATGCGGCATCCAGTACATGAGGTAGGCAATGGGAAGCGCCGACAGGGAGCCGGTCAGCAGGTGCGCGACCGTCTGCCGCAGCAGACTCCAGTCCGTTTCCCAGATCACGCTGGCCGCTGCCCACACCGCGCCGTAGAGAAGCGAAGCGGCGGTTTGCAGTGCGACGGCCGTCAGTTCTCCGCCGCAGAATGCAGTCAGCTCCGGCTGAACCGGGTAGAATTTCCCGTCACCGACGGAAACCGACCCCAGAATGGTGATCACGACGCTGATTGTCAGCCCGATCGGCGCACCGGCCAGTGCCCGCAGAAGTGCCTTTTTCTTCATTTTCATACCCCCAGCATTTGTTTGATTCTGCCGACATAGCGGCGGGAAACATAGGTGGTCGATCCGTCGCTCAGCCGCACGAGAATTGTCCCCGTGATGCTCAGATCGAAATGCTCGACCTTCTTCAGTTGAATGATCTCCGCATTGGAGATGCGCACAAATTGTCTGCTGTCCAGCGACGCTTCCAGTTCATAAAGGCGCTGTCGCAGGGTGTATTCGCCTCTTTCCGTGACGGCGAAAACCTTGCCGCCGGAAGCGTAGAAGCGGTAAATGCGTTCCGGCTCCAGAATTTCCAGCCGTCCGTCCCGGCTGCCGGTCAAAAGCCGCGGCGTCTCCTGCGTCAGGCGGCGGACGATCTCATCCACCTCCGGTGTGATTTCCTCCGTCTGCACGGTCACGAGCGGCTCCGTGCAGGCAGGGTCGAGCTTGATCTCCAGTTTCATGTCCTGCATCCCCCTTGTGGCTACAGTATAGCGCAGAGCGGCAGAGGTGTCCAGCGTTTTTCGATACTCGGTCGAAATCGGCACACGGGCGGTTCTCCCACTGGAAAAGCCGGCGCTTCTGTGCTATACTGGAGCAAAACAGGCAAAGGAGCAAGTAATGACTTCCATTCTTTTCGTATGTCTTGGCAACATCTGCCGCAGCCCGATGGCGGAATTCGTGATGAAGGATCTGGTGCGGCGCAAAAAGCTGGACGCTGCATTTTCCATCGCCTCCGCGGCAACCTCCGACGACGAAATCGGCAATCCCGTCTACCCGCCGGTGCGCCGTCTGCTGGAAGCGCGCGGCATTTCCTGCACCGGCAAGACCGCACGGCAGCTTCAGCGCAAGGACTACGCGCGCTATGACTACATCGTCGGCATGGACGAGGGCAACCGCCGGGATATGCTGCGGCTGTTCGGCGGCGACCCGCAGGGCAAGGTGTCCCTGCTGCTGGAC
>CAKUMR010000095.1 GCA_934667865.1 uncultured Oscillospiraceae bacterium
TATTTATGCTCTGCCTCGAATTTTTTCAGGCAGGCGACGAGGGCTTCGACGCCCTCCTTGGGCATGGCGTTGTAGACGGAAGCGCGCAGGCCGCCGACGGACTTGTGCCCCTTGAGGTTCTCAAAGCCCGCTGCCTTGGTGTAGGCGACGACCTCGGCGTCGAGATCCTTGTCACCGGTGACGAAGGGGATGTTCATCAGGCTGCGGAATTCCTTGTCCACGGTGCCGTGGAAGATCTTGGAGGAATCCAGGAAGTCATACATGACCTTGGCCTTGTCCTCGTTGATGCGGGCCATGGCCTCCAGACCGCCGAGGCTCTTGAGGTACTTGAACACCTTGCCGCAGACGTAGATCGCCCAGCAGTTCGGCGTGTTGTACATGGAGCCGGCGTCGGCATGGGTCTTGTACATCATGTAGATTGGGGTCTTGGGATCGAGATCCTCACGGATGAGATCCTCGCGGATGATCGCAATGACCATGCCGGCAGGGCCGACGTTCTTCTGCACGCCTGCGTAGATCATGCCGTAGTCGCTGACATTGCAGGGCTTGGAGAGGAACATGGACGACTGGTCGGAAACCAGCGGCTTGCCCTTCGTGTTCGGGAGGGTCTGCCAGGTCGTGCCGTGGATCGTTTCGTTCTCGCAGATGTAGACATAGTCGGTGTCTTCCTCAACGGGAAGATCGGAGCAGTCGGGGATGTAGGAGTAGTTTCTGTCCTTGGAGGAAGCGGCGACATTGATCTCGCCGTACTTCTTCGCCTCGGCAATGGCTTTTTTGGACCATGCGCCGGTTTCCACATAAACAGCCTTGCCGTTCTTCAGCAGGTTCATGGGGACCATGGCAAACTGGAGCGTTGCGCCGCCCTGGATGAAAAGAACCTTGTAGTTATCGGGGATGCCCATCAGATCGCGCAGATCCTGCTCGGCCTCGTCGATGATCTGCTGGAACACCTTGGAGCGGTGGGACATTTCCATGACGCCCATTCCTGCGCCACGGTAGTTCAGAAGCTCATCACGAATCTCCTCCAGAACCGGAACGGGCATGGTCGCCGGACCTGCGGAGAAGTTAAAAGTGCGATCGTACATGGATGTACCTCCTGTCATATTTGGGCTGGACTGCCCTGCTGCTTCCAGTATACGCCACAAAGCACAAATAATCAACCGGTAATCCAAAAAATTTTTCAGTTTATTACAAAAAAATTCAACTCATCATATAACAAGGCGTCCCGTGCTTCTGCACGGGGCGCCCTGCTTATCAGGAATCTTCGCTGCCGCGGTATTTGCGGCGCGTGGCCATGCCGCCGCGGATATGGCGCTCGGCCTTGTTTACCTCCAGAACGGCCTTCACCTGCTGATACAGCGCAAGATTGCAGTGCGGCAGGCGGTCGGCCAGATCCTTATGTACGGTGGATTTGGAAACGCCAAACCTTTTGGCGGCAGCACGAACGGTAGATTGCGTTTCGATGATGTACACAGCCAGCTCACAGGCTCGCTTCTCAATGTCATCTCTCATTTCCTGACCCCCTTAGCTGTGCGTCCAGAACAGACTATGCGCAGCGAAGGGGAAATATGCCGGGCTCAGAGACTCCAGTCGAGAGGGGCTTCTCCGTTTTCCTGCAAAAAGGCGTTGATCTTCGAGAAGGGGCGGCTGCCGAAGAAGCCGCGGTAGGACGACAGCGGGCTGGGATGCGGCGCTTTCAGAATGAGCCGCGGCGCGGCGGCATGGATCAGGGCTTCCTTTTTCTGCGCGTGCGCCCCCCAGAGAACGAAGGCAATGGGCTGCGGCAGCGCGTTGGTCGCGGCAATGACCGCATCGGTGAAGCGCTGCCAGCCCCACCCGGCGTGGCTGGCGGCCTTGCCGCGCTCGACCGTCAGGACGGTGTTCAGCAGCAGCACGCCGCGCTGCGCCCAAGCGGTCAGATCGCCGCTTTCCTGGATGGACACGCCGGTGTCGTCGGCCAGCTCTTTATAAATATTGCGCAGGGAGGGCGGCAGCGGCGTTCCCGCCGCGACGGAAAAGGCCAGCCCCATCGCCTGCCCCGGCTCGTGGTAGGGATCCTGCCCCAGAATGACGGCGCGCACGCGCTCCGGCGGCGTTGCCGTCAGGGCGAAAAGCTCCCGGCCCGCAGGCGGATAGATCTCCGCCGTTTTCCGTGCGGCGGCAAGGCGCTCCAAGAGCGGCGCAAGGCAGTCCGCGGGCAGGTGCGCTTCCCACGCGCCGAGCGGGGATGTCGATTCGTTCATAGATTCTTCCTCCGAAGCCGTCCTTGACAAGAGCGGCGTTTTGTGGTACGAATAGGGTTAGAATTTGAAATTAAAGGTGGTTCTTTATGAAACGTATTGCGATCGTCACCGGCGCAAGCTCCGGCATGGGCCGGGAATTTGTTTTGCAGCTCTCCGAATGGGAAACATTCGACGAGCTCTGGGTCATCGCGCGGCGCGCGGACCGGCTGGAGGAGCTGGCGCAGGCCGTTCCCGTCCCGGTGCGCCCCATCTCCCTCGATCTGACCGACCCGGAGGCGCTGGAGCATTACAAGAATCTGCTGGAGAGCGCGGCGCCCAACGTCGGCCTGCTGGCAAATATTGCCGGCTTCGGAAAATTTGGCCGCTATGATGAGATTCCGCTGGCCGACTCTCTGCGGATGATAGACCTGAACTGCAAGGCGCTCGTCGCCATGACGGAGCTGACACTGCCGTATATGCACCGCGGCGCGAAGCTGATGAATCTCGATTCCCTCTCGGCCTTCCAGCCCGTCCCCTATCTGAACGTCTACGCCTCGACGAAGGCCTTCGTCCTGAGCTACACGCGCTCTCTGGCGCGGGAGCTGCGGCCGCGGGGCATCCGCGTCATGGCGGTCAATCCCGGCTGGGTCAAGACGGAATTCTTCGACCACGCGCTCAAGACCAGCAGCACCGCCGTGACCTACTACAACCGTCTTTATGAAGCCAAGGATGTGATGGCAACGGCGCTGAAGGATCTCTACCGGACGAAAAAGGATGTGTCCATCCACGGGCTTGCCGTGCGCAACCAGGTGCGTCTGGTCAAGCTGCTGCCGCACCGTCTTGTCATGGACATCTGGATGAAGCAGCAGAAGCACAATAAATTGCCGGACGAAGCTTGATCTTGCTTTGTAAAAAAGCAGGGGGCGCGAAACCGCCCCCTGCTTTTTTACAGCTTTGCCAGCACCGCGACGAGATAGTCCCACGTCCGCGCGACGGAGGCCAGCTCCAGACGCTCGCGGGAGGTGTGGATGTCGTGCATCTGCGGGCCGAAGGAAACGGCGTCCAGCCCCTTCAGGCGGTCGGAGAAGATGCCGCATTCCAGACCTGCGTGGATAACGTCCACCACAGGCTCCTTGCCGTAGAGCTCCTCAAAGGTCTTTACCATGATCCCGCGCAGACGGGAGTCCTTGCGGTACTCCCATGCGGGGTATTCGCCCATCTGGGAATAGGAAGCGCCGTACTTTTCCGCCAGCGCCGCAAGGCGGGCGGTCAGCGCCGCCTTTTCCGCACCCACGGAGCTGCGGACGGAGAAGGTCATCGTCACGGCTTCCTCCGTCGTTTTCAGGATGCCGAGATTCAGGGAGGTCTGCACCAGCCCCTCGATGTCCGCGCTCATCTTCTGCACACCGTTGGGCAGCTCGCGCAGAAGACCCAGCACCGCCGCCGTGCAGGCAGGCGTCAGCGCCTGCGCCGCCTGTACCGGTTCGCAGGTGATGACTGCGTGCGGCTCGGCCGCAGGAAGCTCCTCCATGCAGCGTTTTTTTGCTTCTTCAAAGCGCGCGGCGAAATCCTCCGCGTCGGAAACGAGCAGCGCCTCGCAGCTTCTGGGGATGGCGTTGTCCTTCGCGCCGCCGTCTGCCCGCACAAGGTGGAATTCCGGCAGACGGGACAGAAGCGCGCCCATAAGCTTATTGGCGTTGACACGCCCTTTGTTGATCTCCACGCCGCTGTGGCCGCCGGTCAGGCCGTCCACCCGCACGCGCCATGCGCGGCCCTGTGCGGCCGTAAAGTCCGCCGGGAGCGTGACCGTCGCCGTTGCGCCGCCGGCGCAGCCGGCCGTCAGGATGCCCTCGTCCTCGGAGTCGATGTTCAGCATCACGCGACCCCTGAGAATGCTCATATCCATGGCGTCCGCGCCCAGCATTCCGATCTCCTCGTCGACGGTGAACACCGCCTCCAGCGGCGGATGCGCAAGCTCGTCGGAAGCCAACACCGCCAGCGTATAGGCGACTGCAATGCCGTCGTCGCCGCCCAGCGTCGTCCCCTCGGCGAAGAGATAGGTGCCGTCCTGACGCAGGCGCAGGCCGTCGGTGGAAAAGTCGATGTCGCAGCCGGGGTCCTTTTCGCAGACCATGTCCAGATGGCCCTGCAAAATGACCGTCGGGTGATCCTCATAGCCGGGCGTGCCGTCTTTGTAGATGACAACGTTGTTGTGCGCGTCCTGCACATACTTCAGGCCGTGCGCCTGCGCAAAGCGGACGCAGTAGTCGGAGATGCGCTTGGTGTCGCGTGAGCCGTGCGGAATGGCGCACAGCTCTTCAAAATAGTGCAGCGCCGCCTGCGGGCGCAGATGTTCCAGGATGGACATAGAAAACACTCCTTTCCATTATCAGCGTGATTATACCACACTTTCCAGAACTTGTCCACGCCGGGCGCTTGCAAAATGCCGCAGAATGTGGCATAATCAGTGGCGACCCGGAAGGAGGAATGTATCATGATTCTCGACGGCTGTCAGGGCAAGCCCCGCACGCCCACGATAGAAGAAAAAACCTGCCCGCAGTGCGGCCATACGATAGAAATTTTTTCGACCGACACGGAGGTCGCCTGCGAAAACTGCGGCTTTGTGGTCTACAACGACGCGCTCAGCTGCGTGCAGTGGTGCAAATATGCCCGGCAATGCGTCGGCGACGCAATGTACGAGCAGATGATGCAGATCGCCGCCCGCCAGAAGGAAGAGGCGGCCCAAAAGCGAAAAAAACGGTTGGAGGAAACGAAATGATCCGAAAAATCATTGTCATAGACGAGAAAAAATGCAACGGCTGCGGTCTGTGTGCCAAGGCCTGCCACGAGGGCGCGATCGACATCGTAAACGGCAAGGCGCATCTGGCGCGGGAGCACTTCTGCGACGGTCTGGGCGACTGTCTGCCCGCCTGCCCCATGGGCGCGATCACCTTTGAGGAGCGCGAAGCGCCGGCCTACGACGAGGCGGCTGTGCTCGCCGCGAAAAGGCCGGTACACGTCTGCCCCGGCAGCCGTGCAAGCATGGGCGCGCCGGGCGCTTCCCTGCGCAACTGGCCCGTGCAGCTCAAGCTGCTGGGCTATAC
>CAKUMR010000096.1 GCA_934667865.1 uncultured Oscillospiraceae bacterium
GCCCTGCGCGTCTGCACGCTGCTCGGCCTGACCTGCCCCGTCGGCAAGGGCCGTCCCGCGCCGCTGCTCGCCCCGCCCATGAACGCCCCCTCCGTCCACGGAGAATCCGGTCTGGACGGCCCGGCTCTGCCGGAGCCTGCCATGCAGCCGGGCAGCCTGCGCTCCGTAGAGCTCATGGCCAGGGTGCTGCGCGAGAGCGAAACGCCTGTGACCATCGTCGCCACCGGGCCGCAGACAAACCTCGCCGCGCTCCTGCTGGCGCATCCCGAGCTGAAGCCGAACATCGCGCGCATCAGTCTGATGGGCGGCGGCATTGCCTATGGTAACTGGACCTGCGCCGCCGAATTCAACATTCTGGTCGACCCGGAGGCCGCGGACATCGTGTTCCGTTCCGGCGTCCCCATCACCATGGCCGGGCTGGATGTAACGGAAAAAGCGCTGATCTTCCCGGAGGACTTTGAGCGCGTGCGCGCCGTGGGCAATCCGGTCGCCCGCGTGGTCGCGGACTGGCTGGAGTTCTTCTACGGCTTCCACCGCAAGCTCGGCTACGCCGGCGCGCCGGTGCATGACGCCGTTGCCGTCGCCGCGCTGCTGCGCCCCGACCTCATGCAGGCGCAGGAGATGTACGTGCAGATTGAAACGCAGGGCGAATACTGCCGCGGCATGACCGTCGGCGACACACGCGGGCAGCTCGGCCATGCGCCCAACGCCCGCGTCCTGACCGGCATCGACCGCAAGGGCTTTGCCGACCTGCTGGTCGAGGCCGTCAGTGCCTATGATTGACGAAGGAGAACACCATGAATAAAATTCCCGTATGGATCGACTGTGACACCGGCGTGGACGACGCCGTCGCGCTTCTCGTCGCGCACCGCCAGCCGGCGCTGGAGATCGTCGGCATCAGCACCGTCGCCGGAAATGTCGCACTGGACAAAACCACGCGCAACACCCTGAAAATCTGCGACCTGATGGGCGCGGGCTACCCCGTCTACCCCGGCGCGGCGCAGCCGTGGATCCGTCCCTACGCGGACGCCTCCGCTTTTCACGGCGCGGACGGTCTGGGCGGTGCCGAGCTGCCGGAGCCCTCGCGCGCGCCGGAGAAGGAAGCCGCGTGGGACGCGCTGCTCCGCGCCGCGGAGCGCTACGAAGGCCGCCTGGAGCTGGTCGTGACCGGCCCGATGACCAACGCTGCAACTGCGCTGGCCAAATATCCGCAGCTCAAGGAGCTCCTCGCGCGCATCGTGATCATGGGCGGCGCCGCCGTGGGCGGCAACCGCACGCCCTGCGCGGAGTATAACATCTACGCAGACCCCGACGCGGCGCAGGCCGTGTTCCGCTGCGGCATTCCGGTCGTCATGTGCGGGCTGGACGTGACGCACAGGGCCTATGTCACGCCGGAGGAGATCGAGGAGATCTGCCGGGCCTCTACGCCCGTGACGCGCTTCTTCCGCGCCGCCACCGCCCACGCCGCCGAGCTTAATATGCGCGACGGCAACGCGGGACTGTGCCTGCACGACGTGTGCCCCCTGCTGTTCCTGTCGGATTCCGGGCTGTTTCAGGGCGAAGCGGCGGGCGTCTATGTGGAAACGCAGAGCGAGCTGACCCGCGGCAAAACCGTGACCGACCTCTACAGCGACCATCAATTCGAAACCAAGAACGCCTTCGTCGTGCTGGACATCGACCGTCCCCGCTTTTTGCAGATCGTGTCCGAGGCGCTGCGTTCCTACTGACAGGTGATCCGTTTGGAAAAGAGTGAAATTCGCAGAGAGATCCGCGAGCAGAAGCGCCGCCTGACCCCGGCGCAGATCGAACAGGCGTCTGCCGCGCTGGCAGAGCAGCTGTTTTCCCATCCGCTCTACCGCGCCGCGCGCTCCGTTTACGGCTATCTGAGCTACAATCAGGAGGTGCTGACGCCGCCCATCCTGCGACAGGCGCAGCGCGACGGAAAGCGCGTCGCCGTGCCGAAGGTCTTCGGCGACATCATCCGCTTCCTGTGGCTGGATGATCTGAGCCGCATCTCCACCGGCTACCGCGGCATTCCGGAGCCTTCCGGGAACGAGCCCGCCGCGGATGACCCCACGGCGCTGGTGCTGATGCCCGGTCTTGCCTTTACACCCGACGGCCAACGGCTTGGCTACGGCGGTGGCTTTTACGACCGCTTCCTTTCCGCAGAGCCCCATCCGACCCTTGCCCTTTGTTATGATTTTCAGCTTTTGCCCCAGCTTCCGACCCAGCCGCATGATATTTTGGTAGACGCTGTGCTGCACAGCCCGGTTTAGGAGGGTTTTTATGAAAATCGAGGCGGTCTGTGAATACAATGATCTTGGTTATCTGATCTACGCCGCGAATTACCCCGGCGCGTTCGTGCGCGGCACCTCGGAAAACGAGGCGCTGGCAAAATTCCCCGGCGAGGTGCGCAGCTACCTGCGCTGGCGCGGGGAAAGCACGCCCGGCTTTGACGCGCCGGAGGTCGAGATTGTGCAGCGCAAGCTGTCCGATCTGCAGATCTGCGATGCCGACAGCGACGTGCTGTTCGATCTGGAGCGGCAGCCGATGACGCAGGCGGAGTACGAAGCGCAGAAGCTGCTGGCGCTGAAATCCGCCGAGGATTTCGAGGCGCTCTACCGCAGTATTCCGAACCCGGACATCTCCGGCCGGCCGCCGCGCCGCACCTTCTACGGTCCCGTCCCGCGCACGCCGCGCCGGATGTATGAGCACGTCAACCAGACCACCGCCTACTACGCCGCCGCCATGGGCATCGAGCTGGAGAATCTGCCCGATCTTTACGCAAACCGGATGCAGGTGCTCGCCGAGGTCGAGCAGC
This sequence comes from uncultured Oscillospiraceae bacterium, assembly GCA_934667865.1. Next base: position 2,822 of record CAKUMR010000096.1, read on the forward strand.
CGGAGGATTTCCTCGATGGGCAGGTACATATCGCGCCGGACGGCGAAAGCTGGACGCTGCGCAAGCTGCTGCGCCGCTTTTTGTGGCACGACCGCATCCATGCCCGCGCCATGTGGCGCACGGCCACGGCCCTCTGGGGCGACAGTGTAGCAAATCCGTTCTACTTCGTATAGGGGATTTCTGGAAAATTACAAAAAGCAGGCTCCCGTTCTTCTAAAGAACGGGAGCTCACTTTTTTACTTCTTTCTCTTCGGCTTCCGAGATGCGCAGGGCCGCGAGCGTCACGCCCACGACGGTGAAAAAGCAGAACATATCGCGCGGATAGAACCAGATATATTCCACCGTTGCGGAAAAGGAAATGCCGATAAGCGCCGCGGCGGCGGCGATCAGGGTCATACGCACACCGGTTCTGGCGCGGCGGATGCGCAGAAGCGCCCGCCGGATCAGGCCAAAATGGAAGGCAAGCAGCCCCAAAAGCCCCGCAAGACCCATCTCCGCCCAGACCTCCAGCCAGAGCATATGCGCGTGCTGCGCCTCGCGCGCGTGCCCGCCGCAGAAGAGCACATAGACCGGATGGAAATTTTCCGGTCCGAAGCCCACACCCGTCAGGCCGAACTGCCGCAGCAGGCGCAGCGTCCCCTGCCAGATATACACGCGGTAGAGATTGGACGAATCGCTCGTCGAGCCAATCGTGAGGATGCGGCGAAAGACCGACCCCGGCAGCAGCGGCAGCGCCAGCAGCGCCGCCAGGAGCAACAGCGGCAGCATCCGCCGCTGGCAGAAAAAGAGCAGCACCAGAACCGCCAGCGCAAAGCTGACCCAGCCGGAGCGGGAATAGGTCATCAGCAGCGCCGCCAGCGGCAGCGCCAGAAGGCAGGTCGCCCCCAGCCGCGCGCGGCGGTTTTGCAGCATCGTCGTGTAGGCGAAGGCCAGCGGCAGCAGCAGGACAAGAAATTCCGCATAGTTGTTCGGATTTTCAAAGGTCGAATACACACGGCCGGGCATCCCGGCATTGGCAGCCAGATCGGTCTGCGAGCTGTTCGCCGCAACGCCGGTCAGGCGCTGCCAGACGGCGGTCAGCGCCGTCCACAACACGGCCAGATAGAGAAAGGCAAGGAATTTTTTCAGCTTTTCCCGGTCGGAAAGACCGGCCGCCAGCGTCAGCGCCAGCAGGAATGACGTCGCGTAAAACGCTGACACACGCAGCGCCTCGCCCGTATCTCTGGCGCTCACGATGCCGAGCACCGATGTCAGCATGAAAAAGAGGAAGCCCAGCCCGATCTCCCGGCAGGTCAGCAGCCTGCGCCGCCCCGCCATGACCAGAAGCAGGAGCGCCAGCGCCAGCGCGAGGGCGATCGCCAGCGCGAAGCGGTTGTTCCACACCCGCGCGGGGCAGACGAACATCGCCAGCAGCATCGCCCCGGCAAGGCAGGAAAAGTCCAGCGCGCGCAGACTGCGCCCGGCAAGAAGCTCATTCAGATGCAGCCGCGCGCCGAAGCGCGCGAAGCGCCGCGAGGCGGCGTTCACTGCCGCGTCCACTTTCAGAGGCCTCTCCGGATGCTCGCCGAGCAGCCGCCCGAGCAGACTCTCCCGAATCAGCCGCCGCAGGAGGACATACAGCCTGCGCAGGATGGCGTAGGCGCGGCTCTCCTCCGTCCGCGCGCACAGCCGCCGCCAGAAGGCCGGCAGCGTTCCGAGCAGAAAATGCTCGATCATTTCGCGTTCACCGGCGTCATGTCATATACCCAGACGTAGAGCTTCGCATAGCCCACGCGGATGACCATGGAGTGCCCGCAGCCCAGCGCCCAGCCGGTCACATAGACGCAGTTGTCCTCCGCCACGCCCTTGCACTCCACGGTCACATAGGCGCTCTTATAGCCGGGCTTGCTGCTCAAAACGACCTTGCCGTCGGCGGCGGTCGTGTAGACCCGCGCCTCGTCGATTTTGAAATCCACGACCTTGCCCAAGTCCATGTAGCAGGAATCGTCGGTCACCACGTCGCCCTTTGCGATCATCTCCGCCACCTTCTCCGGCGTTTCGTTGCACAGGAAGGTGATGCGGTAGGTCTCCTCGTTGCCGACGGTCGCCTTGCCGCCGGAGCTTCCGAAAAAGCGCCATGCCGCGAACGCGGCCATCGCCACTAAGACGAGCACCACGACCAGATCAACGATGTTCCATTTTCTCTTCTTCTGTTCCATGCTTCAGGCTCCTTTGATAAAGCGCCGCCGTCCGGCGGCAGGTTTCATTCCGGTCAAAGCGGCGCTGCGCCGCACGTTTTCCCAGGGCTTCCCGCAGAGCATCGTCCTCCAGCAGCCGCTTCAGCACATCGGAAAACGCGGAAACGTTGCCGTAGGGCGCGGTCAGGCCGCAGTCCGCCACGAGCGCGCCGCTGACCTCCGTCGCCGCGACCGGCAGCCCGGCGGCCATGGCCTCCAGCTCCGCGAGGCTCATCGTTTCCGTCCGCGAGGGAGAAACATAGATATCCGCCTGTGCCAGCG
>CAKUMR010000097.1 GCA_934667865.1 uncultured Oscillospiraceae bacterium
TTGCCGCAGCCGTTGCGCCCCAGCACCGCCACAAAGCTCCCCTTTTCGATGCTCAGGTCAAGATCCTCAAACACCGGTACCGGCGCTTCGCCGGTCTGAGAGGGATAGGAGAAGCGCAGATTTTTTGCAATGATTGCTTCACTCATGAAATTACCTTTTATTTCTTCGAAGTCCACCGGCCGGTCGCGCCGCAGGGCAGCACGAGGCCGGAATCCGTCACCGGCAGCCCCAGCTCGTCCGACTCGGTATGCCCGCCGAAGCGCGGCTCGATCACCGTTTTGAGCAGGCACGTCAGCACCGAGGGCGCAAGGCCGGTGGTGTAGGAATTGATGATAAAGAACAGAGGCTCGTCCGACAGAACGCCGGCGACCAGCTTGACGAAGGGATACAGATCCTTCTCCAGCTTCCAGATCTCTCCGGAGGGGCCGCGTCCGTAGGAGGGCGGGTCCATGATGACCGCGTCATAGCGGCGGCCGCGCTTGATCTCGCGCTCGACAAACTTCGCGCAGTCGTCCACGATCCAGCGGATGGGGGCCTCGCTCAGTCCTGAGGAGGTGGCGTTTTCCTTTGCCCATGCGACCATGCCCTTTGCGGCGTCCACGTGGCAGACCGACGCACCTGCGGCGGCGGCAGCCAGCGTCGCGCCGCCGGTGTAGGCGAAGAGGTTCAGCACATGGATGCGCCGCCCGGCGGAGCGGATCTGCGCGTCGATGAAATCCCAGTTCGCCGCCTGCTCCGGGAACACGCCGGTGTGCTTGAAGTTCATCGGCTTGACGTTGAAGGTCAGCTCGCGGTAGCGGATCTGCCAGCGCTCCGGCAGACGGTTGCGTGACCACTGTCCGCCGCCGGAATTGGAGCGGGCGTAGCGCGCGTCAAAGTCCCGCCAGCGGCGGTCTTCCTTGGAGGTAAACCAGATCACCTGCGGATCCGGACGCACCAGATAATATTTCCCCCAGCGCTCCAGCTTTTCTCCGTCGGAGGTATCGAGCACCTCATAATCCTTCCATTTCTCTGCTTTCCACATAAGCTCTTCGCTCCCGCATCAGTGCCACGGGCGGATGGTAAAATCGGTCGGCTCGGTCGGCTCCGTGGGCGGCTCCGTCGGCTTGACCGACTTCTCGGTGTGTACCGTGCAGATGGCTTCCTTGTCCTCCGGATTATAGACGTAATCCTCTTCCTTGTTGACCTTCCAGTCCTCGTTGTAGATCAGCATACCGACCGATTCAATGGTATTTCCGCTTGCAAGATGGCAGTATTCGTTTGCGATCATGCCGCTGGTCTGGCAGATGTCCACCAGCGCGTGGCAGGTGCATTTTGCCGTCGGCACGTCGTCGGTAAAGAGCTTCATCTCCACGACGCGGCTGCCGCGAACGTCCTTTTCGCAGGCCTCCTCGGGAAGAAGGCCGCAGTCTGCACAGACCTTGACCGTGGTGACGCTGCCGGGCTGGTAGAAATATGCATTCTCCAGATTTGTATGCAGCGGCTGCATGACCTGCTTCCACATGGTAACGGCCGGGTTCGTCCACGTACCGTCCAGAATGACCTGCTCAGGCTCGTCATAGCCGCACCAGACCACCGCCGTGTAGTAGGGCGTGTAGCCTGCAAACCAGCGGTCCTTGTTGGAGGAGGTGGTGCCGGTCTTGCCGGCAACCGTCATGCCGCTCATATAGGCTGCCGAGCCGCTGCCGTTGGTCACGGCGGAGCGCAGCATATAATTGATATAGAAACTCGCCTTTTCGCCGATGGCGGTGTGGCTCTCCTGCGCGTTTTCCAGAATGACCTCGCCGTTCTGATCGACGACCTTGGTGTACAGTCTGGCTTCACGGAACACGCCGTTATTCGGGAAGGTCGCAAAGGCCTGCGCCATCTCGCGGACGGAAACGCCGTGGGTCTGCTGGCCCAGCGCCAGCGGCGCCAGCGCGATGTCGGTGAATTCCTTGCCGCCGATGGTCTCCTGCTCCACAAGGGAGGTGATGCCCAGCTTTTCCGTCAGGAACTTGTAGCTCTTCTCCACACCGAGATCATTCAGCGTCTTAGCGGAGATGGTGTTCAGCGACAGTGTCAGGCCGCGCATGATATTGCACAGACCGCTGTAGGTTCTCGAATCGTTGAGCGGCCAGTTACGGTCGTCATACATGGAGGAATCCTCATAGACCGTCGCCGGCGTGATGATGCCCTCCTCCAGTGCCGGAGCATAGACCGCAAGCGGCTTGAAGGACGAGCCCGTGGGCAGCAGGCTCATGGTCGCGCGGTTGTGCACCAGACTGCCTTCCTTTTCGCCCACGCCGCCGGACACCGCGACGATGTCGCCCGTGGCGTTGTCGATCACGATGATCGCGGACTGAAGCTGCTGCGTGCTGACCGTCTTGGGCACGTTGTCCAGATTCTCATAGACGCGGTCGACAATGCTCTGCGCCTTGGGGTCGTAGTTGCAGTAGATCTTGTAGCCGCCGGTCATCAGCTTCATGGCAGCGGCCTTCTTGCTGCAATCGTATTTCTTGCAAAGATCCGCCAGCACATCATTGTATACCGCATCGGCATACCACGAATAGTAGCGGCTGCTGCCGATGGTATGGTTCGGCGTTTCACAGTTCGGGCAGTAATACGTGCCGTCCCCGCCCTTGGTATACTGCGATTTCGTGCCCTCAAAGCCGCACTCTTCGCAGACGAAGGTCTCCTCGTCGTAGGTGCCGTTGCGGAACACCAGCTCCTGCTCCGCCGCGGCCTCGTATTCCTCTCTCGTCTTGATATAGCCCTGATCGTACATCTCCTTGAGAATGGTGAGCTGACGCTCACGGTTGTTCTTCTCGCGGATATAGGGGTCATACAGGGAGGGGTTATTGGTGATGCCGATCAGCGAAGCGCACTCGGCCGTAGTCAGGTCGGACACATCCTTGCCAAAGTACACGCGTGAAGCGCTCTGCACACCGTAGCAGCCCTCGCCAAGGTAGATCGTATTCAGATACCATTCCATGATCTCCTGCTTGGTGTAGAGCTTCTCCGTCGCCAGCGCACAGAAGATCTCCTGCACCTTGCGGTTGACCGTCACATCGTCGTCATGCGTCAGGTTCTTGATCAGCTGCTGCGTGATCGTGGACGCGCCGTAGGACGAGTCGCCGCCGGCAAAGTTGGCAATGGCGGAAAGCGTTCTCAGCCAGTCCACGCCATCGTGCTCGGGGAAGCGCTTGTCCTCGATGGCAATGGTCGCATTGATGAGGTCCAGCGGGATCTTGTCATAGGAGACCCAGACGCGGTTCTCCGTCGTCTGAAGCTGCTGGAGGGTCTTTTCCTCTCCCGTTTCCGCATCAATATAATAGATGAAAGAGGTTTGCGCCAGAGCACCGTTTACATTGTCCAGCTCCAGAGAATCCGCCTTGGCCTCCGCTGCGGGGATGACATCGGATTTCAGATAATCCTTGAGCTTCATTGCGAAGATCGACCCGGCGACCGCACAGACGAGCACAAGCGTTCCGAGCGCAGCGAGTACAAACAGAACGATCCTGCCCAGCACGTCCAGCACCACGCGGCCGATGCGCCACGCGATGTGCGGCTGCTTTTCCTGATTGACTTCTCTTTTCTTTTTCTTAGCCATCTGTTACCTCCGAATATTTCAAAAGCGCTGCCTCTGCGGGCATACCTGTCCAGTTTACTTTATTGTACTATTATAACACGCCTGTCAATGTCCGTATATCTCTTTTTACTATTTTTCGAAATTTCGGGAAAGCTATTTTCAAGGAGAACGAAAATGCTTAGAAACTGTTTGCTTTCCCTCGCGCTTTGTTTCTTGCTGCAAGCCGCCGCGGCGCAGTATTATCTGATCGAGCAGGGTGGCTGCATCGCCGCCGTGACAGCGGACGGCAGCGTCTGCTGCGTGACGGATACGCCGCTTTCCGCGCTGCTTCCGGCTGACCGTGCGGCCATTTCTCGGGGCTTTCCCTGCGCCGACCGTGCAGCGCTGGAACGCGCACTTGAAAATTTCTGTTCCTGAAGCCGCCGTTTTTCTCTTGATTTTCCGCCCGGATGACGTTACAATAGAGGCAGAAGAACACAAAGGAGGACGTCCGAGCATTGGATCAGGAATACAACGTCATTTCCATCACCGACGAGGACGGCGTCGATTATGAATTGGAGATTCTCTCCACCGTCACCTACAAGGGCGCGGAATATCTTGCCCTCACACCTGCCGATGCCCCCGAGGACGCGGAGGAGGTCGAGGTCAGCATCCTCAAATCCGTTACGGATGAGGACGGCGAGCCGCTTCTGGTCGCGGTTGAGGATGAGCAGGAGCTGGAAACCGTCTATGAGCTTCTGATGGATTCTCTCTACGAGAACGATGACACCGGCGAGGATGACACCTTGTCCTGAAAGACGAACTGAAAATTGAAAAAGTTCCCTGCGGGGTTCGTGATAGCTCCCTTTAAACCCACATCATAATTTCGGGATATCGGACTTCTGTTCCGGATTGCAGGCCTCCCGTCCCGGCTCTGACCGAGGATGGACGTTGGAAGCAGCTAAGGGTCGGAGAGATAACCCACCTGCCGTTTCGTGCAGGTTATAAACGGAGTTACACGGCCATCGCGGGGGATTTTTATGCTTTTTCGTCCTAATTATCCCGAATCGTGCCCAGCAGCGCGTGAAGCTTCTATGAACAATTCGAAACTTTTTTTCTCAATTTTTCCGTTACCCCTTGAAAGGCGAGAGATTTCACGTTATAATGACTGATGCTATATTCTCGGACGGTATGTCCGATGATCACCCACGAATGAGAGGTTTTAACTATGAGTGCTTCCCGCGAGAGAAAGAAGCGCATGACTGCCGAGCAGCCCGCTGCGCAGCCTGCCACCGCAAAAAAGAAAAAGCTGCCTGAAGCCCTGATCTTCGTCGTTTCCATCGTTCTGGTTCTGGCGATCGTTTTCGGCAGCATCGCGATTTACCGCGCCCACTGGCGCAACGCCACCGTCGTGACCGTCGGTGAGCATGAGGTTTCCACGGTAGAATTCAACTACTTCCTCAACAGTGTTGTCAGCGATCTTGTCAACAGCTACGGCTCTTATCTGTCCATCATCGGTCTGGATCCCTCCGTCCGTCTGACGGAGCAGAACGTTCCCAACTCCGATGAAAATGCAGAGCCGCAGACCTGGGCCGCCTATCTGGCCGACAGCGCCAAGACCATGGCCGTCAACTACTACACCGTCTGCGACGAGGCCGCGAAGAACGGCTACGAGCTGACGCAGGAGCAGCTGGACACGATCGAAAGCCAGATCACCACGATCTCCACCTACGCCAAGCTGTACAG
>CAKUMR010000098.1 GCA_934667865.1 uncultured Oscillospiraceae bacterium
GAGCAATCGCACATGGGTTCGAATCCCATCCTCTCCGCCAACGGAAACCGCATAAACCCAGTGTTTATGCGGTTTTTCCATACCTATATTGCCAAAAGAGCAGAGATAGAAATTCCTGCTCTTTTATACAAAAAGCCGCAGGAATCGTCCCCGCTTCGCGCTTGACAAGCCGGACGCAGTATGCTATAATCCCGCTTGATCGCTCGGAGGGCGCGTTGTTCGCAGAAACAGCAGCCGGATAAGGCGCAGACTGAAATGTCTGTTCCTTGTCCGGCTTTTTTGTGTGTAAAGGAGGAATGACCTATGGATCTGCTGAACGGAAACGTCAAAAAGCTCTATTTCAAGTATCTGTCCGCCGCGTTCGGAAGCGCGCTGATCTCGTGCATTTACGGCGTTGTGGACATGGCAATGGTGGGCCAGTATCAGGGCCCGGATGGGACCGCGGCACTGGCCGTCGTCGCGCCGGTGTGGAACATCATCTACAGCCTCGGCCTGCTGATGGGCATCGGCGGCAGCGTGATCTTCAGCACAAAACGCGGCGGCAGCGGAAGGGGCGGCAGTGAAAACCGGTATTTCACGGCAGCCGTCCTCGGCTCGGTCGTGCTTGCCATTCTGGCGTGGGCCGGGATTCTGGTCTTCGAGCGGCCGGTTCTGACCTTCTTCGGCGCGGACGAGGCGCTGCTCTGCCTTGCAGAGGAATATATGCGCCCCATCGTTCCGGTCTTCCCGCTGTTTCTTTTCAACCAGATGCTGGCCGCTTTCCTGCGCAACGACAACGATCCGGGACTTGCAACCATCGGCGTCCTGTCCGTCGGCATTTTCAATGTCTTCGGTGATTATTTCTTCGTCTTTACCTGCGATATGGGTATCTTCGGCGCTGGCCTCGCGACCGCAATCGGCTCTGCCGTGTCCTTCCTCGTAATGCTGACGCATTTCTTCCGCCGAAAAAACACGCTGCACCTCGTGAAGCCGGAGGGGCTACTGCGCAAGCTCGGCGAGATCACCGTTACAGGCTTTTCCACTTTTTTCATTGACGTGGCGATGGGCATCCTGACCGTGCTCTTTAACCGTCAGATCATGAAATATCTCGGCTCAGACGCACTGGCGATCTACGGCCCCATCATCAATATCAGCACCTTTGTCCAGTGCTGCGCCTACAGCGTCGGGCAGGCGGCGCAGCCCATCGTTTCCACGAATTTCGGCGGCGGCCGGGGCGGGCGCATCCGTCAGACACTCCGTCTGGCGCTGTGGACGACCGTTTTCTTCGGCCTGTTCTGGACGGCGCTGAGCATGGCGTGTCCCAACCTCTACATCCGCATTTTCATGAGTCCCACGCCGGAAATTCTGGAGATGGCTCCCGCCATCATCCGCACCTATGCGCTGTCTTTCCTGCTGCTGCCCTTCAATATTTTCTCGACCTACTATTTCCAGGCGATCATGAAGCCGAAGGCGGCCTTTGTCGTATCGGTGGCAAGAGGGCTGGTGATCAGCGGGGTGCTGATCCTGCTGCTGCCCCGGCTGGCCGGCGCAGACGCGCTGTGGCTCGCCATGCCCGTTACGGAGCTGCTGGTTCTGTTCTATGCCGCGGGAACAATGCGGAAGTATACCGCCGCGCTGCCGGAGGGATAGACAAAAGCACCGGGATGCCGTCAAAACGGCATCCCGGCTTCTTTGATTATCCTACTTTTTCCGTCTGCTTTTCTTTCCTGTGGGTGAGCGCGAGGATCAGCGCGATGATCTGCCAGAGGAAGCTGGCCGCCGCAAGGCCCATACCGCAGTAGGCGACGGTGCGGACGGCGTTCTGCCGCTCCACCTGCTGCCGAAGCGTTTCCAACTGCGTCTGCATTTCGGCAAGCTGCTTCGCCTGCGCATTGTTTTCCGCAGGAATTCCGGCGTTGATCACCCGGCCGTCGGAGAGCGTGAAGAGGAAGCTGCCGTCTTCGCCGAGCTGAATGTCCGCAATACCGACGCCGTCGGCGCCGTTCTGCCCATTCTGCCCGTCTTTGCCGTCCCGGCCGTCGGTTCCGTTGGAGCCATTGGAGCCGTTCTTTCCGTCGGTGCCATCCGTCCCGTTTTTGCCGTCGGTACCATTTTTCCCATCGGCGCCGTCCTTGCCATTTTCTCCGTCTTTTCCGTCCTCGCCGTCGCGGCCATCCGCGCCGTCCTTGCCGTCCACGCCGTTGCGGACCGGGAAGGTATAGAAGGTACCGTCCGTGAGGTAAACGGCATAAATGTCCACGTTCCCTTCGCTGCGCAGCTTTTCGATGCGCTCGATGCCGACGCCGGGCGCGCCGGTTTCACCCTTCTCGCCCTTCTCGCCGTCTGCACCGTTGGTGACGGTGAAGGTCGTCGTACTGCCGTCGGCAAAGGTGATCTGATAGGTGTCCACGCCGGTTTCCGCGTCGCTGGACAGCAGCGCTATGGACACGATGCCGTTGCCGTTGGTCACGGTAAAGGTCTGCGTGGTGCCGTTGGCAAAATAGATGGTGTAGGTATCCGTCAGGCCGTCCGTGCCGGTCTTGACGATCTTCAGGATCGTGGTGTCGGCGGTGGACATATAGTAGGTTTCATAGCGCGGTGCGCTTTCCAGCGAGGGGGAGGTAAAGGATGCCTCGGAGCAGGCGGTGACCATGAAGCTGTAATACTCGCGGCCGTCGAAGAAATCCTCGTAACGGTAGGATGTATTCTCCGCGCCCTCGATCGTCTGAATCAGCTTGTAGCGACCGGATGCCGGGTCATAGAGATAGATGCGGTAGCCCGCCGTTTTGGGCCGGTTGGAGGTCTCGACATCGCCGCAGTCCCATTGCAGGTCGAAATACAGCTCCGCATTTTCCGAAGCGCGTGTGAACTGCTGCGTGAGATTTTCCACCGGCAGCGGCGGCGACTGCACGTTGCTGAGCACATAGCCGATGACGGGCACCTTGCCGGTGCTGTTTTCCGATTTGTCCTTGAGGTTGGAATCCCAGCGCGCGAGCCGCCAGTTGAAGCTCCATGCGTCCGGGTTGATGTCGGCCTTTTCCATCTCGTTGCCGTCGATGCCGGCCACCGTGCCGCCGAAGGCCGTGCCCGTGCCGTTGGTTTTGGTGACGGAATTTCCGTGCATATATTGCAGGCTGACATAGCCGCCCGCCCGTGCGGCGACCGCGCCGATGTCAAAGCCGAAGGTGACCGTCAGGTCGAAGGTAAAGCCGTGGGAGACCTCCCTGGTTTCGCCCTCGCTTTCTTCGTAAGTATACTCGATGCTGTTCTGCCCGGCGTTGCCGGCCAGCTTCATCAGCAGCCCGTACTGCTCCGGCGCGGGGTTCAGCCCGCCGGAAACATCGTCGATGTAGTAGCCATAGGGGTCGCCCTCGGCGTTCAGGAAGAGATCGTCCGCGAGCTTTTCCAGATAGGCTTCGCTGCACTTCTCCGCAGAAAGCCCCTGCTTCTCGCCCGCCTGCAGAATCTGCGCGTTGTAGTAGTCCACAAACTCGTTGTAGCGCTTGATGGAAAGCTGCTCATAGCGCGGCGCCTTCGGAATGGAGAGCTGCAAGATATCCGTCTGCGGCTTGCCGTCTTTGTCCAGATACCAGACGTCGTAGCTGTAGACGAACACCGGCGTGCGGTAGAGAACGACCGTGTCATAGAAGCCGGCGGAGAAGGTGTTCGTGACGCTCTTTTCCAGCGTTTTGGTAAAGCTCTCCGACCAATCCATGGCGTAGCCCGCCTGAAGATCGACCTGCGGGCCGACCTTGCCCGCCGCCTGCCCGGCAAAGCCCGCGCCGAAGGATACGGAGTTGGAGCTTTCGGTTTCAAACGAATAGGTCACGGAGGTCGCGTAGTGCGTTTCCGGTGTGTCATTGAGGAATTCATAGCCGTTTTCCGCGTCGTTCAGCTCGGAGAAATAGGGCGAGGCCTGCAGGACCGCGCGCACGCTCGGGTCGCTCCACGCATAGGCCGCGCCGCGGTAGCTGGCGACGATGCCGTCATTGTCGCGGTCGATGGCGGCAATGACGCAGTTGGGCCGTTTGTCCAGATTGAAGCCCTGATTATAGAAAATATAGCTGCCCGTCGCGCAGTAATAATTCTTGGCCGTGTCCCCGTCGTATTCCTTGCCGCCCGCGATATGCACCGAGAAGGAATATTCGTGCTTGGAATCGGAGGTTTGCAGGCCGACGACGTAGGCGATCTGCTCGCGGCCCTCCGTCGTTTCCTCAAAGTTGCCCACTGCCGTGGAGGCGATGTAGCTCTTGCCGACCGTCTTGCCGTGCGAATCCTTGTCGTCCCGCTTGAAATAGTCCAGCGTAATGGGCGATTCCTTCGCATTGTCGGGCGTGGTGGACGGCTGGATATAGAGCTTGTTGCTCTGCGGCTCGCACTTGTACATATCGCCGCTGAGGAAGATACGCTCGCGGCTGCCCTTGCCGTCGACGGCGACCGCTTCAACGGAGAGCTTCGGGCCGACGTCGTCCAGCCGGCCGTTGCGGTTCTTCGTCCACTCGTTCATCTTCAGTTCCTGATATTCGATGTTCGTCAGGCTTCCGCCGCTGGCAAAGAAGGAGCCGTAGAGCAGTTGCGTCACGGAAAAAGCGGCGAATTGTACCGCTTCCTGGTCAGTAACGGAGCATCCCTCGTAGCCGGCGGTCAGGATCTCATCTCTGCCGTCGCCGTCGATGTCACCTGCCGCGACCGCGCCGCAGACGAGCGTCACCCCGTCTACCTCCATCTCCATATTCTCCATGGCGAAGTCCTTTATCGTCCGCTTGCCCGCGTTCAGGTAGGTGGCGGCCGCAGCGCCGGCGACAACGTTTCCGCTGCCCGACGCGCCGTAGGACACCGCGAGATAGGGCATTCCGAAGCGCTGGTCTTTTATTTTGTTCGTATTGTTCAGGGCGTTGCCGGTGTTCGGATAGGACAGCACGACCAGATCGTCCAGCCCGTCGCCGTTGAAGTCGCCCACGGCGAGGTCCATGGAGAGCTTATTCTTCGCCTTGCCGCCCTTGTTGCCGAAGTCGATCTGTGAGCCGAGCTGGCCGTAGAGCGGATGCAGCAGGCCCTTGCTGCTGCGCACGAGCTGCTGAAAGCTCCCGCCGGAAAAGCGGATCTGGCTCAGGCCGTAGTTCATGTTGTCGTCCACAATGCCGACAATGAGATCGTCCTTGCCGTCGCCGTTGAAGTCGCCCGCAGCGATATTGAAGAAGTTGCTGCCCGCGTAGAGGTCAGCGTTGTTGTTCTGGAGCCACTCGCAGGAAGCGTTGCTCACGCGCACGGGGCCATACTG
>CAKUMR010000099.1 GCA_934667865.1 uncultured Oscillospiraceae bacterium
AGCAGAAGAAGCGCGAGTTCCGCAACCTGTGGATCTCCCGTATCTCCGCGGCTGTCGCTCCCTACGGCATCAACTATTCCCGTTTCATGAACGGTCTGAAGAAGTCCGGCATCGAAATGAACCGCAAGAGTCTGTCCGAGCTGGCAATCAACGACTCCGCTGCTTTCGCAGCGCTCGTCGACACCGCCAAGAAGGCTCTGTAATCAGCGTAAAAACCGCAGCCGCCCGCTTCCAATCGGAAGCGGGCGGCTTTTTTAATCCTCCGTTATTTCAAACAGCTCGTTCGGGGTACATTCCAGAAGCAGGCAGAGCGTTTCAATGTTCTCATACCGGATGGACTTCGTCTGGTTGTTGATCATCCGGCTGAAATTCTGATAGCTCATGCCGAGCTGCTTATAAAGCCAGTATTTTGTTTTCCCCTTCTTTTCCAGAAGTTCCTGTGCGCGTAACCGGATCATAAGATACTTCTCCATCTCTCATTTATTGATAAGATAGTATCTTATTATTTCTGTTTACATATAGACTAATTCATTATATAATGTATTGGTCTATAATGCACATAGGAGATGCAAGGATGATAAAAGAAACAACCCCTCTCTTTCCCGGAAATATGGGAAAAGACTGTGCCGGAAATGGCGATAAACTGGGTACAGAATGTCTATGCGACGAGTGCGACTACCTACAATGCTGCATTGCCCCAACAAACTGTGTAGCCTGCACAGACTTCGTCTGTCCGCAGAAACGCCTATTCCATAACAGCCATAACGAATCTATTTTTCTGCCAGAGCGCTGAGCTTCTTCGACCGCAGGATGACCTCCGGCGTCAGCCGCACCGGACGGTTTTCCACGACAACATAGTTCTCAATCGCAACGTCTGCCAGCCCCATCATCAGCCGCAGCTCATTTTGAATATAATGCATCTGCACACAGTGTGGGGACTCGTCCACCGTCGCAAAAATCATCCTGCGCACCTGTCCGGTGTAGAGCATCCCGCCGAGCTTTGGAATGGCCATGTTGATATGCGTCTGCTCCAGACAAAGCGCAAAGCAGCAGTCCGCCTTGCCGCGCAGGAGTGCAAAGCCCTCCGGCTGCATCGCCGGCAGACAGCTCCCCACGATCAAAACCGTTCCGGACGCTTCATAGATATTGCTGGTCATCAGATCTTTCACGCCGACCGCCTCCTCGTTTTGATTATAGCACAACCGGCGCGTGATGCCAAGTCTAGGCTTTTTGCCGCTTCTCACCCCACACCTGCCAGAGCACGGTGGTCAGAAATCCGACCGCGCACAGGACGCTTCCCCAGAGAAGCCCGCCGGAAATCCTCTGCCTGCAAAGCAGGTCGATGCCAAAGCCCGTGAAAATCTGCCCCAAAAAGGAGAGCAGCGTCAGCCGAAGCGCCGGCAGCTTTTGCAGAATGTGGTTGCACAGCATGACGACCAGCACACCCATCATGCCGCCGCAGAGCATCCACGGCGCAGGCATGGTAAACACCGCACTCCGGAAATCCGTGAGCAGCAGGCAGATCACGATACAGCACGGCAGCCCGATCAGATGGTTATAAAACGACCCCGTGAGCGCGCCCGCCTTTTTGGCAAGTCTGGCGTTCACCGTTCTGGAAAGGACGGTCGACACCCCGGCGCCCAGAGAGAGCAGCACCGCGATCATCTCCGCCGTGACGGAGGCATCCAGCATGACCGCGACGCCCACGCCGGAGATCGCAAGACCGACCCAGGTTTCCTTGCCCAGATGCCGCTTCGGCATCCCCATGAGGCCGAAGCCGTCGATAAACGCAGCCGCAGCGCTCTGTCCCAGCAGGCCCAGCGCGACGATGCTCGTCATGCTGATGTGGCCGAAGGCCGAGGCGTTGAAGATGGTCGTAAGCACGCCGATCACGCCGCCGAGATAGACCCAGAACGGAAGCCCCTCGCGCCGGAAGATCGGCGTTTTTTTCACGCGGCCCAGAATATACGAAAAGATCGTTCCGACAATGTGGATGATGACCGCCGCCAGATAGGTGCCCACGCAGGCCTTCAGCTGGCCGTTGACCGCCACCATAACGGAAATGATTGCGCCCGTCAGAAGCGCCAGAAGCATACTCATAACCGATTCCCCCTTTGCTGCGCCCATCATACCGCAGAGCGCCGCAAAGGGAATAGGACATTTGTCCTGGTTTTTTCAGAAAAAATGTGTATAATGGAAATCAGGAGATGAGAACATGAGATCCATGCCGCTGAGCCCCACTTATCAGCCCTTTCTTTCCGAATACGGCCTGTCCTGCGAATCCGTGCACGCCGCGCGGGTCCACCTCTACCGCACCGGCGAAACCGTTCTGCGGCAGGGCTGCGCGATGGATTCCCTGTACCTGCTCGTCAGCGGGACGGCAAGAGTCTCCGTCAGCAGCAGCGACGGCAAAAGCCTGATTTTTTGCAGCGAGGTTTCCAGTGGGATGCTGGGCGACGTGGAGCTGGCGCTGGGCGAGCGCAGCGCCTCGACCACCGTCGTCGTCGCCTCGCCGCTCTGCTGTGTCGTCCTCCCCTTCTCGGCCAATGAGGACGCGCTGAAAAGTAATCTGCGCTTCATGGAGCGGCTGACGCGCGAACTGGCGCAGAAGCTGCAAAACCGCGGCCACGCACACATGGCCTCGGCTCTGCTTTCCAGCGAAGCACGCCTGTGCGGCTATCTGCTGTTTACCGCGCAGGACAGCGTGTTCCGCGAACCCATGACCGAAGCGGCGCAGGCGATCGGCGTCAGCTACCGCCACGTGTTCCGCCTGATCAATGCGCTTTGTCAGGATGGAATTCTTGAAAAAACGCCCGATGGGCTGCGGATTCTGGACACGGACGCTCTGCGCGAAAAATCCGGCCGCTTGGGCTGAACTATCAGGGAGGGGAATACAATGATAAAGCTGCAAAATATCAAAAATAACGGCAAGACCATCCAATGCGATTTTCTTGTGGAGGACTGCGAAGAACTCTGCCACCTCAGCATTGATCTGCAAAGCAAAGAGATGCAGTATGCGCTTCCCCGCGGCTATGAATGGTGCCGGCACCATCTTCACAAGGCTTACCGGTATCTGCTTGACCATGCGGACTGCCTGCCGGAACGCCATAATATTGTGTGGTACTGAGTGTTATGAAAGTATAAGATTTTGTCTATCAAAAATTTTCGGTTATTTATAATTACATGTTCAAAAGAAAGCAGGTGAGCTTATGCGTAGTCTTTTTGATGTATATGAACAGGAAATCAGACAGTATTGCAATGATAATGGCCTTGATTTTTCAAAGGCAGAGGAAATGGGGCATTGTTGGGGGAAAACTCGACTTGTGATACAGTATGTTGACGAAGAAGCGGGGAAAAAAGGGCTTTTAGATGAAACTCCCGCCCCAGTTGTGCTAATAATGAACGTTGTTGATGGTCAACCACAGTTTGAGCAAACACAATATACACAAATCTATTTGAAATAAATCCAAATAACGAACACTGAGGGAGCAATCTCTCGGTCGCGGACAGAGCATCAGCCCAACAGTTCTTGACTATCTTTACTGTTATTCAGCTTTTACTTTGGCGGTCATGTAGAGAAGAAGCTGTTTTTTAGTGTAAAATTGTGCGAAATTCCGCAAATTGATTTTTGCCGTTTTGTGCCCGCCAACGCAGTAATTGCAAGAGTTTGAAGGTAAAAAAGAGGATTTCAAGACGTAATCTTGAAACCCTCTTTGGAGCAGGTGAGGGGAATCGAACCCCCCTATTCAGCTTGGGAAGCTGATGTTCTACCAATGAACTACACCTGCATTGTCTGTATTATAGCAGCTACTTTCCGAAAAATCAATCCTTTTTTCTGCGGCTGCGGCGCACAGATTCCGATTGCTTATTTTCCCGTTCTATACTATAATAATAAAATCAGTCTGATTGGGAATGTGAAAGAATGAAAATCATCCACATGATCTCCGGCGGGGATGTCGGCGGTGCAAAAACGCACGTTCTGTCCCTGCTGGCAGGTCTGAACAAAACGGAAGATGTGCATCTGATCTGCTTTGCAGAGGGCGCGTTTGCGCAGGAGGCACGGCGGTCGGGGATTCCGACCACCGTCCTGTGCGACGGCTCTCTGCTTTCCGTGCGTCGTCGGATCCTCGCCATGATCCGCCACGACGGCTATCAGATCATCCACTGCCACGGTGCGCGCGCCAACCTGATGGGAATGCTGCTGCGCCGCCGCGCGGGAATTCCCGTCATTTCCACCATCCACAGTGATTATCGTCTGGACTACATGGGCCGGCCGCTTGCCGCGCTCGGCTACGGCACGATCAACAAAATCGCGCTGCGGCATCTGGACGCATGGATCGGCGTGTCGGACGGGATGTCCCAGCTGATGATCTCCCGCGGCTTTGACCCTCAGCGTATTTTCACGTTATATAATGGCATCGACTTCTCCGTCCGCCCGGACTATCCCCCGCGTGAGGCCTATCTGCGCTCCCTCGGCGTTTCTCCGGAGCCGGACAGCGTGGTGTTCGGCATTGCGACGCGCATCTCACCGCTGAAGGATATGACCACGCTGCTGCGCGCTTTTGCCGCCGCACTCCGGACACATCCACACATCCGGCTGGTCATCGCCGGCGACGGCCCGCAGGAGGCGGAAATGAAGGCGCTGGCCGCTAAACTCTGCCCCGCCGGAACTGTCTGCTTTGCCGGGTGGATTCGGGAGATCAACCAGTTTTATCACGCGCTGGACGTCAACCTGCTGACCTCGCTCTCCGAAACCTTCCCCTACGCGCTGACGGAGGGCGCGCGGATGTCCTGCGCGACGATCTCCACCGACGTCGGCGGAATCCCCTACCTGATCGACGACGGCGTGAACGGTCTGCTCTTCCATCCGAAGGACGTGGACAAGCTGACCGAGCACATTGGCTACTTTGCTTCCCATCCGCAGGCGCGCGAGGAAATGGGCAAGGCGCTCTATGAAAAAGCCAAAAGAATGTTTTCTTTTGATAATATGGTGCATACCCAGAAAAAATATTATGAGGTCATTGTCCGCCGGGCGAAGCGCCCGCCTCTGCTGCGCGACGGTGCGGTGATCTGCGGCGCTTACGGTCTGGGCAACGGCGGCGACAACGCGATTCTGGAGGCGATCGTCGCACAGCTGAAGAATATCGACCCGGACCTTCCCATCTGCGTCCTCAGCCGCAATCCGCGGGAGACCCGCCTCAGTGCCCACGTCAGCGCAGTGTATTCCTTCCGCCTCTGCAAGATCC
>CAKUMR010000100.1 GCA_934667865.1 uncultured Oscillospiraceae bacterium
CTGCTTGGTCGTGCCGACGTCCGTCGTCGCCGAAATGATGAAATTCACGTCATTCCCCCCGATCAGTACGTCAGGAATTCGAAGCTCTCGTTGGCCAGCGTGATCTTGGCGCCGTGCGTCAGCTTCGTTTCCACATTGCTCTGGATCATAACGCCGTTGACGTAGGTATGGTTGGTGGAGTTGGTATCGACGATGTAATACTCGCCGTCGCGGTTGAGAATGTTCGCGTGGCTGCGGCTGATGGCCGTGTTGTCCGCGATGAAATAGTCCACAAAGCTGCGCTCCTTGCCGATGCGGAAGGAGGGCTTATTGATCGGGATGCGCTCATTGTTCTTCACGCGCAGCAGGTAGGGCTGCACGGGCGCGGCAGGCGTGCCCACGCCGAGAACGGTCGTCTCGCCGGAGGCTGCGCCGCCGAGGACGGTCGTTTCACCGAAGCTCGCGGGCTGCACCTGCGGCATCGGCGCGGCGGGCTGCACGACCGGCTGCACGGGCGCGGGCATGGGCTGTGCGGCCGGACGCGCGGCAGGCTGGGGCGCAGGCTGCGCCGGACGGGGCGCGGGGGCCGGGGCGGGGGACTGACCGGGCACGGCGAAGCCCGTCTGGGGCTGGCCGGGAACCGCGAATCCCATCTGCGGCGCGGGCTGGCCGGGGATGGCAAAGCCCGTCGCGGGCGCGGCCTTGGCTGCGGCGGCTGTCGGCTGCTTCTGCGGCTGCGGGGCCGCGGGCTGCATGGGAGCCGCCTCCTTGGCTGCCTTCTTCGCGGCCTTTTGCGCCTTATAAAGCTCCTTGTTTTCCTTGTTGTAGTGCATCAGCAGGGTAAGCATGGACATCCCTTTTTCACCCTCGGGGCGGGGCTGCACCGGCTGCGGCGCAGGCTTTTCCTTCTTTTTCTTCTCCTGCACGGGGGGCGGGACCGGCACCGGCTGCGCGGGCGCGGGGCGCTGCATCTGCGGCACTGCGGGCTGCACCGACGGCTGTGCGGCGGGCTGCGGAGCCGCCGGAGCGGCATAGACCGGCGCGGGCTGCGGGGCCGGTGCCGGAGCGGGCTGCACGGGTGCGGCAGGACGCTGCACCGCAGGCTGCTGCACGGGTGCGGGCGCGGAAGCCGCGCCGTCCAGCTCGTCGAGCAGCTTGGAGAATTCAGCCAGCGAGAACACCGGCGTGCCGTTGAGGTAATTGATCAGGCGCGCGACGTAGTCGCAGTTTTCCGTCTGGTCAAAGCGCGTGTGGAACACGAGGTCGCGGAAATACCGGCCGAAATCCACCGCCGGACGCTGCGCGTCCGCGACGGGCAGGCATACCACCAGCGTTTCCGCCGTGGTCACGTCGGCAAAGACATAATCCAGATCCAGCAGGAGCATCGCGGGGTCGATCATATAGTCCCCCGCGGACAGCACCGCGCGGACGATGCCCCTGAACACGCCGAGCAGGCGCTTGCGGTTCACGACGCCCTCAAAAAGCTGCGTCACACTGATCTTGGCAGAAACGTTATATTTCAGGAACTTCTGCTCGTCCATCTGGGAATAGAGGGCGGGCGCCAGCCCGGCGATGTGATTGTTGACGAGCATGCCGAGGCAGGTGCTGTCAAGCGCCTCGCCCGGCTCCAGCGCACAGACCAGATAGGTGTTTGTTCCCTGATTCTCAAAGGAAAATTTCATTTCGGATTCCTCCGTTCCTTATGTATTTAATGATGATACTGATACAGCGACAGGTACAGCCACTCCGAATCCAGCTGCACAAAAGCGCTGCCGGTCGTATTGAAGTCCTTTGCGCCCTGAAACTGCGGTTCAATTGCCATGTTGTTTTCCAAGTCAATAAAGCCCCATCTGCCGCCCTGTTTGACGGCCGCGAGGCCGTTGGAGAAGCTGCGGGCTTCTTCATACTGCGGCGGGATCACCATGCCGCCATCCCGGTCAACGAAGCCCCACTTGCCATTCTGCTTCACCGCTGCATAGGTCGCGTCGGCAAAGATCCGGGCTGCTTCAAAGGTCTGATCTCCGATTTTGTTTCCTGCGGAATCGATCATAAAACAGCCGCTGCCCTGTTTCACAAAAAGGCGCCCATTGCGGTATACGACCGTCTTCTCATCCTGAAGAACCTCGTCATAAACCGCCTGCGTCAGAGCTTCGCCGGAATCGTTGATCAGGCCCCACTTATTTCCCTGCCTGACCGCGGCAACGCCGTTGCCAAGGCCGGAGGCATCTTCATAGCCGCCGAACAGCGGCAAATCGTTTTCCAAGGAGCAGAACTCCCACGTTTTTCCATTATAAAGCGAATAGATCGTTCCGCTGACAATGCCCAGCTTCTGAATATTTTCGCCATTCTGCACGACGTGCTTTTTATTGCCGGAGCCGTCAATATAATAGGCGCTTCCATCCGGCTCGACGACCGGCGCCAGCTCAGACAGATAGGCGCCGACCTCTTTGAACTTTGCATCAACGACCAGCTTGCCGTTCTGATTTACATAGCCCCAGAGCTCTTTGATCTTCACGGGGCTCAGCTTCCCGCTGAAAATTCCTGCGTCTGCATAGGACGCGACGCCCATTGTGTAAGTATATTTAATTTCCCCGTAGATTTCTTCCAGCTTCTCGGAGGAAAGCTGACGGCCGACCGCCTTTTCATACAGATCAAAGCACTCGCCGTAATCGCCCTTGGTCTGATATATCCCCATCAGATATTCGTAAGCGCGGACATCCTTCGGATAGTCCGAAACCAGCTCTTCGCCCCAGTCCGCAGCAGTTCCCTGCAAGTCGTTTTCCAGATACATTGCTCCGAGCTCCAGAGCCAGATCCGCCGACGGACGCATCTCCAGCGCCGCCTGATAGTCCTTGTTTGCGTCGACAACAATTCCCTGACTGCGGTATTCCCGCGCGCTGGCAAGCAGCCCGTCATACTTTTCCTGCGCCGCAGCGCGATCCGAGCACAGCTTATAAACAGAAATCCCGAAAAGGAATACCAACAGGATGGGCACTAAAAATTTATATCGTTTCATCTTGACGCCTCACATTCCGGTCAAAAAGATGGACAAATACGTTCCCAGAACGATCGCCGGAGCAAACGGAATCACATCTTTTCTCGATTTCTTTTTTGTGATCAGAAGGAGCACCGCCAGAAGGAAGGAAAAGATCAGCGACGCAAAAATCGCCCCCCAAATACCTTCCAGTCCCAGCATCAGGCCCATGACGGCAAACAGCTTGATATCTCCGTAGCCGACAGAATTCTTGGAGCAAAGGCGGCACAAAAACGCGGCCAGCAGCAGCGCGACCGCGGCAATTCCCTCGGACAGCAGCCTGCGCCAGATGCCCTCATACTGCACAAACAGCTCCGTCACAAAAATGCCGCCCCAGCAGATCAGCCCGAAGAGGATGAAGCGATTGGGAATACGATAGGTTTTTGCATCGATCAGCGCCAGCGGCCACATCACCGCAAGCAGGCTCAGCCGTTTCAGGCTGAAGCAAAAGCTGTTCGTCTGATAAAGCTGCCCAAAAGCCACCGCGACGCCTACCGTCAGCAGGATCATCACGGCGCTGTAGAGAATGACCCATTTATTCAGTATTTTAGGCGTTTCTTCTCCTGCCGGAGTGTTGGTGCGATAATACTTTTTCAGATCTGCCAGCATCAGCCAGAAGCTGACGCCGCTGAGCAGCGCCGTAATGCCGATCAAAATCCAGTCCGTTGCTCTCATGGCGTTCCCCTTTTCTCTCTGTTTCGCGGGCGGATCATCCCATGATCCTGCGGCGCGGCGGCAAAATCGCCGCCGATTTCGTGCCGCTGCTGATCTTTGAATCCTCGCAGCCCCACGCATCCGTGACCGCATACTGCCGGAATGTAAACTTCATGTCTATTTTCAGCAGCTCGATCACCTTGACCTTATATGTAACGACAATCTTGATCACTCCGCTTTTTCCCTGCAGCATCAGCTGCGTGCCGGTAAAATCCATGCCGTCCATGCCGCCTTCCACCTTATAGCGCTTGAGGAACGCCTCGGGCGTATCACCCTCAAAGGCGATCAGATTCTTTTTCATAAATGCCTTCGCGAGCAGCTTTGCGCCCTCGCCCTTTGCATCGGTAATCAGCTCTGACAGCGCACCCTTTGCAAGGCCAAGCGCAAACGCCTTCGGATCGCTCACAATATCGTCGATTCCTTCCTTGACGCTTACGGCATTTTCATAGCCTTCTCCAATCGTCGTTGACATATCGCCGGATTTGAACGCATCAATGAAGCCGGCAACTCCATCGGCGATCTGATCAACCGTTGCGCCGGACTTCTGTCCTGCTTCGGCCCATCCCTGCTCGGTCTTATTCAGACCGAATTTGAAATAAAGATAGGAATACTGAGAGATCTCCTTTGCCGCCGTATTCAGCGCCGTGTTCATTTTGGCCTGAATATAACAGATATTCACAATCGACAGGATCGTGAAAATCACAAATATGAACACAGAAAGAGAAATGGTTGCTTCGACAACGATCGCACCGTTTTCGTCTTCTCTTCTCATATTCCCACCTCCGAATATTGTTGGTTTTTGTGGTTACTCCGCCTGAAACGGAATATTGTTTTCATTTGCGAAGGTTTCTGCATAGCTGCCCGCCGGGGCGTAGATGGTGAGGTTCTCGCAACCGTCAAAGGTGTTTTCATACAGGTTCGCAATGCTTTCCCCAAGGTAAACTTCTCTTAAGGCACTACAGAATCCAAATGTGGTTCCATATATCGTCTCTGTGCCCTCACAGATAACAATCTCGACACATTTATTGTTAATGAAAACCTGATTTAACTCTTTCACTGTTTCAGGAATTAAAACTGCGCGGACTGTAGAATTATTACCAAATACAAGTTTTTTTAAGGCTGTAACAGGCTTTCCTTCGATTTTTTCCGGAATAACAACAATCGTATCGCTGCCTTTGTAGCTTCTGATCGTAACACCGTCATCTGCTACATCGTAGCTGAAATCCTCTGCCGGGGCAACCGCATGACTGCGCACCATTTCCTCGGTGATGGCTGCATTCGGGTCAACCGTATCGGACGGAGCTTCGCTGCTCGGTTCATCGGTGGTCACGGGGCTGTCGGAGTTGCTGGGGTTTTCCGTGGCGGGTGTCTTATCGCCGCCGCAGGCCGTGAGCGCAAACAGCAGGCAGGTGACAAGTAACAGAATTGCAATGATTTTTTTCATGATGGTTTTACTCTGCCTTAAACGGAATATTGT
>CAKUMR010000101.1 GCA_934667865.1 uncultured Oscillospiraceae bacterium
TCGATGACGTACTTCTCGTCGCCCTCGGAAATGATGCCGAGCGGGCAGCTATCGGCGCAGGTGCCGCACTTTGCGCAGGCGTCGGTGATGAAATATGCCATAGTGTGAGCCTCCTATAAAATAAGTATAGACTAATTCTATCATGTTTTTCGAAAAAAGCAATTGCCAATCTGCGGAAAATGCAAAAATTTTTGCGGCGGGCGAAAAAGGTATAGAATTTTCCTTTCACGGCAAGAATTCTCTGAGAACGGAGGCGGAGAAAATTGGGAAAAAGCGAATTTGATCCGCTGACGCAGAAGGTGTTCCGGCAGGCGTGGGCGATCGCCGGCGCACTGGGGCACGGTTATGTCGGAACGGAGCACCTGCTCATCGGCCTGCTGCGGACGCCGGAGTCCAGAGCCTGCCGTCTGCTTCTGTGGGAGGGCGCGCAGCCGGAGCGGCTTCTGGCGCTGCTGCTGGAGGGCAGCGGCCGGGGAACAAAGCTCCTGCGGCTGCCGCAGGGCTTTTCCGGCGAGGCCGGGCGCGTGATCGCAGCGGCCTCCGGCGGCGGATGCGTCCGGCCGGAGGATCTGCTGCTAGCGATGCTGTGCCGGGAACGGTGCGGCGCGGTCCGCCTGCTGCGGGCTGCGGAAATTTCAGAGGAGGCCCTGCTGCCGGCGCTCTGTGCGGCGGTGCAGCCCGGAAAGGAAACGAAAATGCAGAATCTACGGTTGTTGGATCAGTTCGGCGTGGATATGGTCGAACGCGCGGATAAGACGGAGCTGATCGTCGGGCGGCAGCGGGAGATCGAGACCGTTTTGCAGATACTCTCCCGCAAACACAAGAATAACCCGGCGCTGATCGGCGAGCCGGGCGTGGGAAAAACGGCCATCGTCGAGGGCGTGGCACAGTATATCGCGGCCGGGCGTGTGCCGGAGCAGCTCAAGGGGAAACGGCTGTATCTGCTGGATATGGCCAGTGTGATTGCCGGGACAAAATACCGCGGCGAGTTTGAAGAGCGCGTGCGTGACATTCTGGCGGAGCTGCGGCGCGCACAGAACGTCATTCTGTTTGTCGATGAGATGCACACCCTCGTCGGCGCGGGCGCGGCGGAGGGCGCGATCGACGCGGCGAACCTCCTGAAGCCCGCACTCGGCAGGGGAGAATTGCAGCTCATCGGCGCGACGACGCTGGCAGAGTACCGCAAGTATATCGAAAAGGATGCCGCGCTGGAGCGGCGCTTCCGGACGGTGCAGGTGCGCGAGCCGTCGCAGGCGGAAACAAAGGCCATTCTTATGGGCCTGCGGCCGGGGCTGGAGGCGCATCACCGCATCGCGATCACGGAAGAGGCGGTCAATGCTGCGGTGAGTCTGTCCAGCCGCTATCTGACGGAAAAATTTCTGCCGGACAAGGCGGTCGACCTTCTGGACGAGGGCGCGGCGCTTGCCAAGATGACGCAGATGAAGCGGGGCGGCAATGCTTCTGCCGGGACGGAGCGCGCGCTGCAGGAGGCAGTGCGCACCGGACGCTACGAGCAGGCTGCCGCGCTGCGCGACCGCCTGCAAAGCCTGCGGCGGCATATGCCGGGCGCGCAGCGCGTGGAGGCGCAGGACATTGCCGAGGCGGTGGCGAGCCGGACGGGAATTCCCGTCGGGATGCTGTCCCTTTCCGAAAAGCAGCGCCTGAGCGGGCTGGAGCAGACGCTTTCTGCGCGCGTGATCGGGCAGGAGCGCGCCGTTCGTGCGGCGGCGGAGGCCGTGCGGCGGGGGCGTTCCGGGCTGGCCGAGCAGAAGCGGCCCACGGCGGCCATGCTCTTTACCGGGCCGACCGGCGTCGGCAAGACGGAGCTGTGCAAGGCGCTGGCGGAGGCGGTCTACGGGAGTGAAAGCGCTATGATCCGCCTGGATATGTCGGAATATATGGAAAAACACGCCGTTTCGCGGATGCTGGGCGCGCCTCCGGGCTACGTCGGCCACGAGGAGGGCGGCGAGCTTACCGAGCGCGTGCGGCGCAGACCGTACAGCCTTGTCTTATTTGACGAGCTGGAAAAGGCGCACCGCGACGTCTGCGGTATCCTTCTTCAGATCATGGAGGACGGGATGCTGACCGACTCTACCGGGCGCCATGTGGACTTCAAAAATACCATGATCGTCATGACCTCGAATCTTGGGAGCGAGAACAGCGTGCGCGGTGCGCTTGGCTTCGGAAAAGCGCCGGAGGAATCGGAGCTTCGCAGTCTGCGGGAATATTTCCCACCGGAATTTCTGGGGCGCATCGACTGCGTTGCGGCCTTTCAGCCGCTTGGGCAGGCCGAGCTGGAAAAAATTGCGGAGAAGCAGCTGCGCGCCCTCTGCGAACGCGCGGCAGCGCTGCACGTGAAACTGCATTTTGATGCGGATGTGACAGAAAACATTGCGCGCCGCTGCCTGCGGCAGCCAGGCGGCGCGCGGGAGATCCGCCACCTCATCCAGACGGAGCTGGAAAATCCGCTGGCAAGCCGTCTGCTCTCCGCGGACGAGCCGCCGCACAGCGTGACTGCCGCTCTGCAAGACGAAATAATCGTGCTGCATTGATGATTAAATGGAAGCCGCTGTAGGATTCCCATGGAGAGCCAGACTGTTAAAAAAAACTATCCGGCTTAAAGTTACGGAGGGAAGAAAAGAGTGAAAGGAAACCGTCACACCGAGCCGCAGCGAGGCGTTTCGGAGCGCAACCGCCGCAAAGCGGCGGCACTTAGCGCGGAGATGGGTTTCCTTTCGCGTTCAATAACCCGCCGCAGCGACCAAAATTGCAAAATAATATTACAAATATCTGTTTTGCAATTTTGCAGGCTGCTTGTCAAAAAAGTCCGAAGAGACTTTTTGGCAAGCTGAACTGCCACGGCGGCTTTCGTAATTGTTCACAAATCGTTCATTGACTATTTGTGCAGCCTGCACTATACTTTATATAAGTATATATCATTTGAAACGGGGGCTGTGCAATGCTGAAAACACTGAAAGCACAGGTGAAGCAGTACAAAGCCGTCTCCTTCATCACGCCGGTTTTCTCGGCGCTGGAGGCGGTGGCGGATATGATCTTGCCCTTCCTGATGGCGAAGATCATCGACTACGGCGTGAAGGGCGACGGCGGGATGGCCGCCATCTTGAAATACGGCGGATGGATGCTCGCGGTGGCGCTTGGGGCGCTGGCCTGCGGCATCCTTGCGGCGCGCTTTGCGTCCATTGCCTCTACGGGCTATGCGACCAATCTGCGCGACGCGATGTTCACGAACATCCAGACCTTTTCCTTTGCAAATATCGACCACTTTTCCACTGCGGGCCTCGTCACGCGCCTGACGACGGACGTGTCGAATCTCCAGATGTCCTATCAGATGCTGCTGCGCATCTGCGTGCGCGCGCCGACGATGCTGATCACCGCGCTGATTCTGTCCTTCTCCATCCATTCGGAGCTGAGTCTGGTGTTCGTCGTTGCGATCGCGTTCCTGACCCTCGCACTGTCCTTTGTGATCGCGAACGCGACAAAGCACTTTAACCGCGTGTTCCGCAAATATGACGACCTGAACGCCAGTGTGCAGGAAAACGTCGGCGCTATCCGCGTGGTCAAGGCCTTTGTGCGCGAGGACTATGAGCGCTCGAAGTTTTCCAAGGCGGCCGAGGCCGTTTACCGGATGTTCGTCAAGGCAGAGTCCTTCGTCACTCTGAATAACCCCATCATGAACGCGACGGTGTTCGGCTGTATGCTGGCGCTTTCGTGGCTGGGCGCGAAGGCCTGCGTCACCGAGGGCTTCTCCGAGGGCAACCTTATGAGCCTGTTCAGCTATGTTTCCAGCATCCTGATGAGCCTGATGATGATCTCCATGATCTTCGTCATGATGAGCATGAGCGTCGCGAGCGCGCAGCGTATCTGCGAGGTGCTGAATGAAAAGGCTGATCTGACCAGCCCAGAAAATGCGCGGACGGACATCCCGGACGGCAGCATCGAATTCCGCAATGTTTCCTTCTCCTACAGCAAAAAGGGAAGCGGCAAGCCGGTTTTGCAGGACATCAATCTGCGCGTGGAGGCCGGGCAGACGATCGGAATCCTGGGCGGCACGGGCAGCGCAAAGTCCACGCTGGCCAATCTGATCTCCCGTCTGTACGATGCTACCGAGGGCGAGGTGCTCGTCGGCGGTCACGATGTACGCGAATATGATCTGGAAGCGCTGCGCGATGCGGTTTCCGTCGTTTTGCAGAAAAATGTGCTGTTTTCCGGCACAATCCTTGAAAATCTCCGCTGGGGCGATAAGAACGCCACCGAGGAGGAGTGCCGCCGCGCCTGTGAGCTGGCCTGCGCGGATGAATTCATCCGCAGCTTCCCGGATGGCTACGAAACGCATATCGAGCAGGGCGGCACGAATGTTTCCGGCGGCCAGAAGCAGCGGCTGTGTATTGCCCGTGCGCTGCTGAAAAAGCCGAAGATTTTGATTCTGGACGATTCCACGAGCGCTGTTGACACCGCAACGGATGCGAAGATCCGCCGTGCGCTGTGTGAGGAAATTCCGAACACCACAAAGCTGGTGATTGCGCAGAGAATTTCCAGCGTGCAGGATGCGGACAAAATCCTTGTGCTGGACGAGGGGCGCATCAACGGCTTCGGCACGCACGAGGAGCTGCTCGCCACCAATCGTATTTATCAGGAGGTCTGGCAGGGCCAGACGCAGGGTGGCGGCGACTTTGACGAAAAGGCAGGTGAGGCATAATGGCAGAAAGAACTCCGCGTGGCCCGCGCGGCCCGCAGGCTGTCGCCGCTGAGCGTCCTGCGAAAATGGGCAAGGTTCTCGGACGCACGCTCGGCGAGGTCTGGAAGAACTATAAGTGGCACTGCCTCGGCGTGATCGTCTGCGTGATCGCCACCGTTGTGGCGCAGCTCAACGGCACGCTCTTTTTGCAGAAGCTCTATGACAGCTACATCCTGCCGATGATCGAAAGCGGCGACGCGAATTTCCGGCCGCTGCTGTTGCAGCTCGTGCAGGTCGGCGCGGTCTACGCCATCGGCGTCTTTTCCTCGTGGGCGTACAACCGTCTGATGATCAATGTTTCACAGGGCACGATGCGCAATCTGCGTATCCGGCTGTTCAGCCATATGCAGAGCCTGCCCATCCGCTATTTTGACACCCATGCCCACGGCGACATCATGTCGATTTATACAAATGA
>CAKUMR010000102.1 GCA_934667865.1 uncultured Oscillospiraceae bacterium
CCCTGCACGGCTTGCAGCACACGCCGCCGGACTGCATGGACGACGCACGCTTCCTGCGCGAAACGCGCGAGGCCAAAATGCTTCTGGAAGAGGAATTCCAGACGAAGGTGACGGGCTACCGCGCACCCTGCTTCAGTCTGGACAGAAGCAAGCTGAATATCCTGCGCGGCCTCGGCTTCCGCTACGATTCCAGCCGCATGGACTTCGCGCCCGCCCGCCATGTGGAAAAGCTCGATATGAGCGATTTCCGGGAGCTTTTGAAGGACGTGTTTTGGAAAAACGGCTTTTACGAATTCGGCATGACCTGCCAGAAGCTCTTTGGCAAAAACTACCCCATCTCCGGCGGCGGCTACGTCCGTCTGGGGCATTGGAATTTCATCATGCCGCTCATCGGCAGCTACCTGCGCGAGAACGACTATTACGTATTTTATCTGCATCCCTTTGAGATGTCGCGCCAGCGGCCGCCTGCGCTGCGGAGCCTGAAGCTCTACGACCGGTACTACCTCAACTCCGGCCTGCGCACCTACCGGCTGAAGGTCGAGGCGATCATCCGAATGCTCAAAAGCTGCGGCTATACCTTCGTCACCTTTGACGAGTTAGCGGATATTCTGGAAAACAAAGGAGAAACAAAATGAGTGTAATGGGAAGCGGGCTTTTGATCGTGCTCGCAATTCTGGTCGTCAGCGGCGTGATCGTCGGCGTGGCGCTTTTGATCACCTCGCTGGCACGTAAAAAGGAAGAAGAGCAGGCGGCGCAGCCGCAGGCGGTCCCGGCGCAGGTCGCCGCCCGCAGGACCCTGATCCAGCAGAGCACGCAGCAGGGGCAGGCCGTTCTGGGCTACTACGTGACCTTTTTGAAGGGCGACGGGAATTATGTGGAATTTGCCGTCGATCCGCAGCAGTACGCGCTGCTGACCGAGGGCACGACCGGAACCCTGACCTTCCAGGGAATGCAGTATCTCGGCTTTGTGAAAGCACAATAAGTGCAAATAAGCACCCCCGCCGGCCAAGCCGGCGGGGGCGCTTTGCTTTATCATCTATCCAGTCCTATTTTTCAGAGCCGTCAAAAAATGCCCGCGTCTGGGATGCGTTGCGCAGAACCTCCTGCCGCAGTTCCTCCAGAGAGGAGAATTTTCGCTCCGGGCGCAGGAAGGTGTAAAACTCCAGCCGCAGGCACTTGCCATACAGGTCGCCCTCATAGTCTAGGATCCACGGCTCCACCGTGACGCTGCCGCCGCCCACGGTCGGGCGGACGCCGATGTTCACGACCGCCGGGAGGCTCTGCCCGGCAAAGCAAGCCTTCGCTGCATAGACACCGAAGCGCGGGGTGAGAACGCCCTGCGGAAGCTGCAAATTCGCCGTCGGGATGCCGATGGTTCGTCCCAGCCTGCGCCCGCTCACGACCGTGCCGCTGAGCACGTGCGGATGTCCGAGGAAGCGCACCGCGCGCGCCATCTCGCCCTCGGCAAGCAGGCGGCGGATGAGGGTGGAGGACACCGTCTGCCCGTCCATACAGATCTCCGGAATGCAGTCGCAGCCAACGCCCTCCTCGCGGCAGAGCGCTGCCAGCTTTTCCGGGTCGCCAGCGCCGCGGTCGCCGAAGCGGAAATCGTGGCCGCAGACCACATGCGCCGCTTTATACTCACCCAGCAGGCGCTCTAGGACAAATTCGCGCCATGGCTGGTGCATGGTTTCGCGGTCGAAGTGCAGGGAGAAGACACGGTCAATGCCGTAATATGTGTGCATCAGCCATTCGCGGTCGGCGGGGGAGTTGATGAGCGGAACGGGTCTGCCGAGCACCAGCTCGTCCGGGTGGGTGTCAAAGGTCAGCGCTGCGGCGGGCAGGCCGAGCCGGTCGGCCACCTCTCGCGTCCGCGCAAGCAGACCGCCATGGCCGAGATGCACGCCGTCAAAAAAGCCCAGCGCGAGAACGCAGTTTTCATTCATACCGAAACCTCAAAAAAACTCTTGACCGTCCTGACCGTTCCGTTTTCGGCGGCGGCGAGCGCAAGAAATTCACCGTTCTGCCCGTACAGGCGCCAGCGCCCGTCTGCAAGCCGGGCGGAGAAGGCGGCGCCGTTGCGGCACTTTTTCTCCTGCGGGACGGAAAGCGTCGCGGCGGGCAGCGCGGCAAACAGGCTGTCCACCGGCATTAATAGGGAAGCGGGGTCCGGGTGGTGCAGCAGCTTCTCCAGAGGGGCGGCCTGCGCCAGCGTATAGGCCCCGGCCTGTTCGCGCCGCAGCGCGGCCATGCAGCCGCCGCAGCCCAGCGCCGTGCCGATGTCGTGGCAGAGCGTGCGGACATAGGTTCCCTTGGAGCAGTGGACGCGCAGGAGAAGATCCTGCCCGTCGGTCCCGCAGGGGTCAAGGGAAAAAATTTCGATCCGGCGCGGCTTCCGCGCAACTTCCTTCCCGGCACGCGCCAGCTCGTAGAGCTTCTTCCCGCCAACCTTGATCGCGGAATACATCGGCGGTACCTGCTCCTGCGGACCGAGAAAGCGCGGCAGGACAGCCGCCAGTGCCTCCGGGGAAACGTCTGCGGGCTGCTCGTGCAGCACCGTGCCGGTGATGTCCTGCGTGTCGGTCACGACGCCGGGGCGCAGCGCTGCAAGGTAGGTCTTGTCCGCGTGCTCAAAAAATTCCACCGCGCGTGTCGCGCGGCCCAGAAAGACCGGCAGAACGCCCGTAGCCATGGGGTCGAGCGTGCCGCCGTGTCCGATGCGTTTTTCGTGGAAAACGCCGCGCAGTTTGGCGACCACGTCCTGCGAGGTCCATCCGGCGGGCTTGTCCACGATCAGAATTCCGTTTGCCATCAGACAGCGACCCCCGACGCGCGAAGGACGCGCAGAATGGCCTCCTTTGCCTCTGCGATGCCGCCGGGGACCGTCGCGCCGGCCGCCGCGGCGTGACCGCCGCCGCCGAGCTGCGCGCAGTATTCCGCGGCGTTGTAGGCCGGCGAGGTGCGGACGGAGAGCTTGCCGCCCTCCGGCGCCTGCCGGATCATCACGCCGATCTCCACGCCTTCAATGTCGCGTCCGAAGCCGGAGATGTCGTCGATGTCGTCCTCCGTCAGCCCCAGAGAGGCGATCAGATCGGAGGGGATCGCGCTGACGGCGACGATACCGCCCGCGTAGAACTCGGTGGTCTGCGTCAGATAGGCGTCCAGCTTCAGCCGCGCCAGACGGCGCGTCAGGAACATCACGCGGTTGATCGCGAAGGTATCCGCGCCTGCGTCCTTGCAAGCTGCCGCCGCGCGAAGCGTCTCGGCGGTGGTGTTGCTGTAGCGGAAGCAGCCGGTGTCCGTGGAGATGGCCACATAGAGCGCCTCCGCGATGCGTTTGCTCAGGGGAGCGCCCATCGCCTGCAAAACGCGCAGGACGATCTCGCCGCAGGCGGCGGTCTGCGGCTCTACGAGGCCGTTTGCGGCATAGGCGGAGTTGCGGCCGTGGTGGTCGATCACAAGCTCGACGCGGCTCGGCAGCTCCGCTGCGTTATAGGCAAAAATGCGCTCGGTCGCGATGTCCACGGCGACGATGCAGTCGCCGTCCTGCACGGCCGGACAGGTCAGACCCTCCAGATAGGGGCGGAATTTCGGGGTGAACTGGGGATTTTCCAGGATCGCCGCCTGCTTACCCAGTGCGCGCAGACCGCCGCAGAGCGCGGCGGCGCAGCCGATCGTATCGCCGTCGGGGCGGCGGTGCGTCAGAATGACAAAGCGGTCGCGCGCCAGAAGAAAGGCGGCTGCCTCATTGACCGTCAGCTGCTTCATTTTCGCCGTCCTCCGGAATGTCGAGCCTGGACAGAATGTCCAGAATGTGCGCGCCGTGGGTAATGGAGTCGTCGGCCTGCCATTGCAGCTCCGGCGTGTAGCGCAGCTGGAGGTTTTTGCCCAGCTCGCGGCGCAGATAGCCGGAGGAGGACTTGAGCCCGGCCAGCGTTTCCTTGACGCAGTCCTTGTCCAGCATGGACACAAAGACCTTTGCATAGCGCAGGTCGGGGGTCGTTTCGACGTGGGTGATGGAAACCATGGTTTTATGCACGCGCGGGTCCTTCAGCTCCCGCAGGAGCTCTGCCAGCTCGCGCTGAATTTCTTCGTTGATGCGTCCAAGACGATTGGATGCCATAGTAAAGTTCCTCCTTTTTGAAAAAATGGGGTTGTTGCCGGTGCAACAACCCCAGAAATGTGTCAGCGGGGGATTTCCTCCATGACGTAGCACTCGAAGACGTCGCCTTCCTTGATGTCGTTGAACTTCTCAATGGACATGCCACATTCGTAGTTCTGCGCGACCTCCTTGACGGAGTCCTTGAAGCGCTGCAGGGAGCCGACGACACCGTCATAGATGACGATGTTATCTCGCAGGACGCGCACCTGCGCGTCGCGCGTGACCTTGCCGTCCTTGACATAGCAGCCGGCGATGGTGCCGATGGCGGAAACCTTGTAGGTCTGGCGCACGACGGCGTGACCGATGATGGCTTCGCGGTACTTCGGGGCGAGCATACCCTTCATGGCCGATTCGATCTCGTCAATTGCGTCATAGATGACACGGTACATCCGCAGGTCGACGTTTGCCCGCTGTGCGGAGGCGGCGGCAGCCGCATCCGGGCGGACGTTGAAGCCGACGACGATCGCATTGGAGGTGGAGGCCAGCAGAATATCCGACTCGTTGATCGCGCCGACACCCGCATGGATGACGCGGACGCGGACCTCCTCGTTGGAGAGCTTTTCGAGGCTGGCCTTGACCGCCTCGGCAGAGCCCTGCACGTCGGCCTTGACGATGAGGTTGAGTTCCTTCATCTCGCCCTCCTGCATCTTGGCAAAGAGGTTGTCGAGCGTGACCTTGCTCATGAGCTTCGCGGCGGCGTCCTTCTCGGCCTGCTTGCGCTGCTCGACGAGCTGACGCGCCATGCGCTCGTCCGCGACTGCATCGAATTCATCGCCGGGGGCGGGCGTTTCGGCAAGGCCGGTGATCTCGACCGGGATGGAGGGGCCTGCGTCGCTGATGGCGCGGCCCTTGTCGTCCGTCATGACGCGCACGCGGCCGACGGCCGTGCCGGCGATGATGAGGTCGCCCTTATGCAGCGTGCCGTTCTGGACGAGCAGCGTTGCGATGGGGCCGCGGGTCTTGTCCAGACGGGCCTCGATGACCGTGC
>CAKUMR010000103.1 GCA_934667865.1 uncultured Oscillospiraceae bacterium
GGAGAACACCGACACGCCGACCCTCAGCGGATTTCTGGAGGAGATCGCGCTCTATACGGACATTGAGCAGTACGATCAGGACGCGGACGCTGTCGTCATGATGACGATGCACTCGGCCAAGGGTCTGGAATTCCCGAATGTCTATGTGGTCGGCATGGAGGAGGGGCTTTTCCCCGGAATGCGCTCCATCGGCGACCCGGAGGAGATGGAGGAGGAGCGGCGGCTGTGCTACGTGGCCATTACGCGCGCAAAAAAGCACCTGACGCTCTCCTGCGCCAGGCAGCGTATGCTCTACGGCCGCACCTCGGTCAACCGCCATTCACGCTTTATTGAGGAGATCCCGCCGGAGCTGATCACCGGCAAGAAGGCGGAGCTGCCCAAGACCTATCAGAAGCCCGCCCAGCCACAGCATCAACCGCGGGCATGGACGGATTCTTTCCAGACCCGAAAGACGCAGGCGGCGCTGCCGGACTTTCGCAAGGGCGATATGATCGTGCACGACACCTTCGGCCGCGGCATGATCCTGTCCGTCCTGAAGATGGGCAACGACGCCATGCTGGAGATCGCCTTTGATCAGGTCGGCACGAAGCGCCTGATGGCCTGTGCTGCCGCGGCGCGGATGCACAAGGCGTAAGGAAATCCGGCATATTCCGGCCGCCCGCGGCATATCCATCTGCGGGGTGGTCTGAAATGACGTTGGAGCAAAGAGATCGGTTTCGCCTTCTGGCGGCGGCAGCGCTGGTCGCTCTGGTGGGCTTTGTTATGCTGCTGCGCGTGCGCTTCCGTCCGCTGGCGGACGGCCTGATGCAGACGCAGCTGGACAATCAGGCGTCCTCGGCGATCAACGAAGCCATTCAGGAGCAGATCTCCGACGGCGAGATCGACTATGATAAAATGGTCACGATCGAAAAGGACGCAGCCGGGAACGTCACCGCGATGCGCGCGAACATCGGGGAGATCAACTTCCTGCGCACGCGAATTCTGACGCGCATCGACGAGAAGCTGATGGACCTTTCCATCGAGGAGCTGGGCGTGCCGGTCGGCAGCGTCGTGCTGCCGGAGCTGTTTTCCGGGCGCGGACCGAATCTGCCGGTGCGCGTTATCGCGGTGCGCACGTCGGACGCCGCGTTCCGCAACGAATTTCAGGAGGCGGGGATCAATCAGACCATGCACCGCATTTTCTTTGACATTCACGTAGTGGTGACTATTTTATCGCTGGAGGGCCGGCAGGAGATACCGGTCGATGCCAGCGTGCTGGTTGCCGAAACGGTGATCGTCGGGCAGGTGCCGACGACCTATATTGACATGGAGGAGCTGCCATGAATCCGAAAAACGAGATCGAAGCGCTGACAAAAGAGCTGGAGGAGGCCAATCGCCTTTACTACGTGCTTGATGCGCCGACGATGGAGGACTATGAATACGACCGCAAGCTGCGCAGGCTCGAGGAATTGGAGGCCGCCTATCCGGAGTACGCCTCGCCCCTTTCGCCGACGAAGCGCGTCGGCGGCGAGGCGCTGAGCAAGTTTGAAAAGGTGCAGCACGCCGTTCCGCTTGAGAGCTTGCAGGATGTGTTTTCCGAGGACGAGGTGCGGGACTTTGACACGCATCTGCGCGAAACCGCGCCGGATGCGGCCTACAGTGTGGAGCCGAAGGTGGACGGCCTGTCCGTCGCGCTGGAATATCAGGACGGCCTGTTTGTCCGTGGCGCGACGCGCGGCGACGGTGTGACGGGCGAGGACGTGACGGAGAACCTCAAGACCGTCCGCTCCATCCCCATGCGGCTGGAAAATACGCCCGGCCGCCTGATCGTCCGGGGCGAGGTCTTCATGCCGCGGGCGGTATTTGAAGCGCTCAATGAAAAACGCGAGGAGGAGGGCAAGCCCCTCTTTGCCAATCCGCGCAATGCCGCAGCGGGCAGCCTGCGCCAGCTTGACCCGTCGGTCGCCGCGGCGCGCCGGCTGGATATTCTGATCTTCAATTTGCAGCTGTCGGAGAAGGTGCGGTTCGATACGCATACCCAGACGCTGGAATACCTTGCCGAGCGGCACTTCAAGGTGATCCCGCATAAGCTCTGCCGCACGGCGGAGGAAGCCATTGCGGAGATCCGCCGCATCGGGCAGGAGCGCTATGACTATTCCTTCGACATCGACGGTGCGGTCGTCAAGCTGGACGACCTCTCCGACCGCACGGTGCTTGGCAGTACGGCGAAATTCCCGCGCTGGGCCTGCGCCTACAAGTATCCGCCGGAGATCAAGGAGGCGGTTGTGGAGGACATTGTCGTGCAGGTGGGCAGGACCGGCGTCCTGACGCCGAAGGCCGCGGTCAGTCCGGTGCGTCTGGCCGGGACGACCGTCACAAATGCGACGCTGCACAATCAGGACTTTATTTCCGAAAAGGACATCCGCATCGGCGATACCGTCCGCATCCGTAAGGCCGGGGAGATCATCCCCGAGATCCTCTCCGTGGTGCAGGAAAAGCGCCCGGCGGGGACGCAGCCCTATCATCTTCCTGCGGTCTGCCCGGTCTGCGGCGCGCCCGTGGAGCGCGATGAGGACGGCGCGGCCATCCGCTGCACCGGCGCGGAGTGCCCGGCGCAGCTTTCCAGAAACATTGCGCATTTTGTTTCGCGCAACGCCATGGACATTGAGGGCTTGGGTGATTCCATCGTGGAGCAGCTCATAGCAATGGGCGCTATTCGCTCCCCGGCGGACATCTACTATCTGACGCTGGACGAGCTGAAGAGCTTGTGGAAAAGCGGCAGCAAGACCGCGCAAAAGCTCCTGACGGCGATCGAGGCCAGCAAGCAAAATGACGTCAGCCGTCTGATCTTTGCCCTCGGCATCCGTCAGGTGGGCGAGAAGGCGGCCAAGGTGCTGGCAAAGACCTTCGGCTCTCTGGACGCGCTGATGCAGGCGTCGGCGGAGGAACTGACCGAGGTGCGCGACATCGGCGCGATCACCGCGGAGAACATTGTTTCGTGGTTTGCAAGCCCGCAGTCGCAGCACGTGATCTCGCGCCTGCGCGAGGCGGGGGTGAATTTCCGGAGCACCGCGCCGCAGGGCGACGACCGGCTGGCCGGGATGACCATCGTGCTCACCGGCGCGCTGACGCTCTTCACCCGCGACGAAGCGACGGAAAAAATCGAAGCCCGCGGCGGAAAGGCCGCAGGCTCCGTGTCGAAAAAAACCACCTATGTGGTCGCCGGCGAAAATGCGGGCAGTAAGCTGAAAAAGGCCAACGAGCTGGGCATTCCCGTCCTGACCGAGCAGGAATTCCTGAACCTGCTGGGAGAGGGGAAAGCGGCGGATGCTTGAGATCAAAGAATATCTCCAATACCGTGAGGAGGAGATCCTTCCTCTGTATACCGCCGTGGGCTGGACGGCCTATACCGATCAGCCGGAAACGCTCCGGCGCGGCTTTGAACGTTCTCTTCTGAAGCTGGCGGCCTATGAGGACGGACGCTTGCTGGGAATCCTGCGCGCGGTCGGGGACGGGGAGACTGTCGTGTTTGTGCAGGACATTCTGGTCTATCCGGCACAGCAGCGAAGGGGAATCGGCTCGGCGCTCTTGCGGGAGCTTCTGCATCGGTATTCTGCGGTGCGGCAGATTGAGCTTACGACGGACAATACGCCGAAAACGCTTGCGTTTTACCGCTCCATGGGATTTGAAGAATTCTCGGAGCTCGGCTGCTGCGGGTTTATGAGAGAGTAAAAAAGCACAGCGGGAGGGAACCCCTCCCGCTGTGCTATTAAGTTTTGGTTCAGAGAATCCCGCGCAGGAACAGGATCAGCACGATGCTGACGACCAGCAGCATGCCGGAACCGATCCAGAGCAGCAGCTTGCCGCCCTTCTTCGTGGGGGCGGCGCTGCTTTCCGGAAAGAGATGCGCATGGCGCAGACCCTGCACCACAGGGCGGTACAGCAGCGCCGTCAGCGCGCCGTTCAGGCAGCCCTTGAGCAGATTAAAGGGGAGAATGATCGGCAGCAGCATGGCCGCCACATCCGCGCGCGAGGTTCCCATGTACAGCGGCGTGATGAGGTAGTTCCACAGCACCATGGTCGCGGCCATGCACACAACGCCCAGACACAGTCCCAGCATCGCGCCGCCCAGCGTCCGCTTTTTGCGGTAAACAAGTGCGGCGACGCCGGCGAAGGCTGCGGAGGAAAGCACGTTCATCACGAGGCCGATCCACCCGGTGGAGCTGATGGTCAGCATTTCGATCAGTGAAACGATCGCGCTGATGCTCAGTGCGGCCAGCGGGCCGTAGAGGAAGCCGCCGATGGCGATGACGACGTCCTTCGGCTCATACTTCAGGAATTCCACCGGCGTGATGGGGATGCGTGCGACTGCGACGGCGGCGTAAGCCAGCGCGCAGAGCATAGCGGTGACGGCAAGCCGTCTGGTTTTTTCGTGTTTCATAACAAAACACCTCCAAAAAGAAAACTGTCCAAAGGATCTTCCTTGGACAGCATAAAAACTGCATTTCTTCTTCCATCCAGACTATACTGTCGGTACCGGAATCACACCGGTTCTGCGCCCAAAGGCGCTCGCGGACTCTACCGCCGGTCGGGAATTTCACCCTGCCCTGAAGATCACATATGGAGTTGTTTTTATTATAGCACCGCCGCGCCCGATGTCAATCCCTTTTTGCCCTTGACCGCCTGTGGTATACTAGGAAGCAGAGGAAGTGGTCGGCTCGGTGGTTTCCGGTGCGGTGCTTTCGGTCGGCTCGGAGGGCTCTGTGCTTTCACCGGACGCGCCGGAGCCGGATTCCGAGGTGGACTCGCTGCTCGTTTCCGGGGCCGTGCCGGGCATCTTGAAGCCGTGGATCTTGCCTTCCGGCGCAGAGTCGGTAATGTCGCCGCCGATGATATGGCCGTCGTAGACGATCACGCTGGCGTAGACCGGGGCTGCGGCGTTCGGATAGTTCAGAATTTCATAGACATAGCGCATGGCTTCCTTGCCGCTGAAGCCGGTCAGGTCGAAGCCCTGACTGTGCTGCAATTCGTTGTAGCGTGCAAAGACCTTGTTGTCGCTGTTTTCCGGAATGCGGATTTTCTGGACTTCCTTCGGCTCGGCGTTGACGCTCCAGCCGAAGGTGGCGAGGTAG
>CAKUMR010000104.1 GCA_934667865.1 uncultured Oscillospiraceae bacterium
GGGTGACACCGGCCTGACGTCCGGCCTCGATGCATTTGAGCAGCCACGCCAGATTTTCCGCCAGCGTGCGCATCGTCTGTAATCCCTCTTCGTCCTTTAGAACCTCCTCCGGACGATTGCCGTGCACCTGATTCCAGTACTGCGAGGTCACGATGGGCATGGAATTGATGCCGAAATACTTGAGCAGGCGGTCATAGCTGGAGCTTGCGCCGCCGCGGCGGCAGGATACGACCGCCGCCCCCGGCTTCCCCTTGAGCTTACCCGATGCGCAGTAGAACAAGCGGTCGAGGAAGGCCGTGCACTGTCCGCTCGGTCCGGCATAGTAGACCGGCGAACCGACAACCAGTGCATCAAACTCATCCAGCCGTGCGGCAAGCGCGTTCACGCCGTCGTCAAAAACGCAGCCGTTTCCGTCCCTGCATTTGCCGCAGCCGATGCAGCCTGCAACGGGCTGTACGCCGATCTGATAGAGCTCGGTTTCAATGCCGTGCCTGTGCAGCTGCTTTTCCACCTCGTGCAGTGCCGTATAGGTGCAGCCCGCGCGATGAGGGCTGCCGTTGAACAGTAAGACCTTCATATCTTTCCCTCCGTTTTTTCTTTTATCATACCGCATCGCAGCAGAGAAATCAATTGAAAAAAGCGAAGGAGGATGGTATGATGAATACAAAAAGGAGGTGCGGCCATGAGGAAAAAGCTCCGGCTCCCCGCGTGGGGCGCCGTGCTTGTGCTGCTTGCAGGTGCGCTGCTTTTCACCGCCGCTGCGCTTTTGATCCAGCCGGGCAGCATTTCCGCGCGGCTGCACAGCTTTACCGCCCAGCCGCTGCTGCTTGTCCTGAATCTTCTGCCTGCGCTGCTGGGTTCGCTCCTTCTCTGGTGCCTGTGCGGGAATCCCTTCTGTGCCGCGGCAGGGGCCGGTCTGGTCGTCGATCTTTTGTCTTATGTAAACCTGATCAAGACCGGCTGCCGCAACGACCCGCTCGTCCCGGCCGATCTGGGGCTTCTGCGCGAGGCGCTGACCGCCACACAGGAATACGCCCTCGACCTGCACCCGAAGCTGCTGGCCGGGATCGTCCTGCTTGCCGCCGCGGTAGGCGCGCTCGGTTTCTTCTTCCGCTGTCCGAAACCGCGCTGGTATTTCCGCGCGGCGGGTGCGGCTGTGGTCTGCCTCACGGGCGTATTGGCAATGTCCGGGCTCTACACGAACGACGCGCTCTATGCCCGCCTTGCCCCCGGCGTAGACAAGGCAAACGTCCCCCTGACCTATGAAAGCTGCGGCTTTCCCTATTGCTTTCTGGCAAATTTCGGGCGCTACACGGTCAAAAAACCGGCGGATTACTTCCCGGAGGAGGCCGAGCGCCTCGCCCAGTTCGACGAGAAAACCTACAACGCGCCGCAGGTGCAGCCGAACGTCGTGTTTGTCATGTGCGAAGCGTTCAGCGATCTTTCGGACGAGCCGGTTTTCTCCTGGACGCCGGAGGACGACCCACTCTACGGCTTCCGGCAGGTGGCCGATTCCGGCCGCGCCGTGAGCGGCCATCTGATCGTGAACAACTTTGGTGCGGGCACCGCAAATACGGAATTCGACGTAATGACCGGCATTGCCACGGAGCAGCTCGGCGTCAATTCCGCGTTCCGGGCGGTGCGGCGCAATCTGAACTCCCTGCCGCGTGCCTTCGCCCGCGCGGGCTACGAGACCTACTTCCTGCACCCCGGCTACCGCTGGTATTATAACCGGGAGAGCGTCTACGGCTATCTCGGCATAGAGGACTGCGTCTTTGCAGACGCCTTCTCCGCCGGGGATTACAAGGGGCCGACCGTCTCCGATGCCGCCTTTCTCGACCGGCTGATCGCCGATCTGGAAACGCGCCTGTCCGGCGGCGCGCCCGTCTTTGCCTTCGGCGTGACCATTCAGAACCACCAGTCCTACACCTATGCAAAATACGGCGAGGTGCCGCCGGTTCCCACAAGCGCCGTACTGACCGCGCAGGAGGAGGAAGCCCTCTCGGTCTATCTGCAAGGCGTGCGGGATTCCTCGGCGATGCTCCTGCGGCTGACAGAGTATCTCGACCGGCTGGATGAGCCGGTGCTGCTGGTTTTCTGGGGCGATCACCGCCCGGCGCTGCTGGAAAATTACGGCGTCTACCGCGCGCTTGGGCTTTCCATGGACGGTCTGGAGGCATATAAAACGCCCTATCTTCTCTGGGCAAACCGCACCTATGCCGCATCCTGCGACTTTTCCGCGTTGGAGCTGGCGGAAACGATCAACGCAAATTATCTGGGTGCCGCCGTCTATGAGCTGGCCGGTCTGAGCGGGCTGGACCCCTATTTCGACGAGCTGGAGGACATGCGCCGCGCCCTGCCCGTCGCTGCACACGGGGTGTATCTGACTGCGGACAGCGCCGCGCTGACGCCCGCGCAGAACCGCCTGCTCGAGCGCATGGCGCAGTGGGCCTATTACCGGATAAAAGATGAAAAGCTGATAGAATAAGCAGAGAAATGTTCCACATTTCTCTGCTTCAGACTGTCAAAAGACCCATCTGGCTTAAAATGACGGAGGGAAGAAAAGAGTGAAAGGAAACCGTCACACCGAGCCGCAGCGAGGCGTTTCGGAGCGCAACCGACGCGAAGCGGCGGCTCTTAGCGCGGAGATGGGTTTCCTTTCGCGTTCAATAGCCCGCCGCGGCGGCCAAAATTGCAAAATAAAATTACAAATCAATATTTTGCAATTTTGCATTTCAGCCTGGCAAAAAGTCCAAGAGGACTTTTTTGACAAGCTGAAATAAGCAGAGAAATGTTCCACATTTCTCTGCTTATTATTTACATTCTTCGGATGTCGCTGCCGGCAAATTTCAGCAGGCGGTACGTTCCCAGCACGCGCGAGGCGATCTGCGGGGAGTAGCGCCCTTCCAGCGCCTCCGGCGCAAGATTCGTCGAAATGATCGTCGCCCGGTTTTCCATCATGCGGGTATTGACGACGTTATACAGCGCGGAGATCGTAAACTGCGTGGTCATCTCCGTGCCGAGGTCGTCTATGATCAGAAGGTCGCAGGCGAGGTACTTGCGGCTCAAGCCGCGCTGCTCCTCGCCGCCGAATTTCTCGGACTCGAAGTCGGAAAACAGACGGATGGCCGTTTCATAGACCACGCTGTAGCCGCGGTCGGCCACCTGCCGCGCGATGCAGGCGGACAGGAAGGTCTTGCCCAGACCGGTCGCGCCGGAGAAGATCAGATTTCCCGCCTGCGGTGTGAAATTCTGCGCATAGCGGCGGCAGATATTGAAATTCGACTGCATCAGCTTGCGCGGGCTGGTGCCCAGCTTTTCGTCATAGAGGTCGGAATACACATCCAGCCGGAAGCTCTCAAAGCTCTCGCGTCCGCTGCCGAGCAGGCTCGTCAGCTCTTTTTTCTGTTCCTGACGGCAGAGCTCGCGCAGGCAGGAGCACATCTGATTGCCCTCGTAGCCGGTGCCGCCGCATTTGGCGCAGACCGGCGCGTCGTCGAGGTAGCCCTCTTCAAAGTCCCCGGCCTCCAGAATCCACTCGCGCTCGCGCTGAAGCGCCAGATTCTTCTCGCGAATCTTCGCGATGGCCTCCGCTGGGTCCTCGCCACGTCGCAGCGTGGCCGCCATGAGCTGCGCCATGGTCATTTGCAGCTCGCGGTCGATCTCCTGCAAGCGGGGATATCGCGCGTATGCCTCGCGGCGGTGCGCCTCGTTCTCGCGCTCCCGCTCCTGCTTCGCCTGCTCCAGACGCTCGCGCGCCCGGCGCAGGACCTGTTCGCTGTAGCCCATGTCAGTCCTCCTGTCCCTCGGCCAGTGCACGCGCCACCGCCTGCCGTTCCAGCTCGGAAAGCGCGTCGTCGTGGCGCTGATAGCCGCCGTTCTGCCTGCGCTGCTGGGGGCGGGCCGGCGCGGTGTCGCCCTGCTCGATCTCCTGCGGCGTGTGCAGATTCTTCTCGTGCCATGCCTTGAGAATGGAATTCATATAGTTCCATTTCAGCCCGCCGGTTTGCAGGCAGGTCCGCTCATAGGCCATCAGAATGACCTCGTCGGAAAAGCCCATCGTGATCCACTGCGCAAGATACTGCTCCTCGGCCTGCGTCAGGCGGCGCTGGTCGATCTGGAGCATCAGTCGCAGCTGCTGGATGCGGGTATGTACCTGAAGCTGGGTCTGGACGTAATACGACGCCGTTTCCAGCGTGTCGATGCCCTCGTCCGCCCAGTGATACGCCTCTTTTTCGATCATGCGCATGGAGGGCGTGCGCACGCCGCGCCTGCGGCTGCGCTCGATGCAGTAGCTCAGGAGGATGCCGACGACCTCCGTCGGCAAGCGGAGATAATCCGTCAGCGACAGAAGCGTTTTCAGCTCCTCCGTGGAAAGTGTCCGACCCAGCCGCCGCTGCGCTTCTCCAATCAGCTTGGCAAATTCTCCATGCTCATCGCGCATTCTGCGACGAACATCCTCCTCCGTGCAGACGGGCGGCTCCGGCGCAATGTGCGGCTGCACAGCTTCCTGCCAAAGGCCGAGCTGCTTGAGACAGTCCGTCGCGGCAACCATGCGCGGCACCGTAAAATGCAGTGCATCCAGCGCGGTCTCCCGCGGAAGCCCCGCCTTGCAGTAAAGGCACAGCAGCGCCGCATCCGGACAGCCGCAGGAAAGCAGCTTCCGCAATTCTTCATTTGTCAGCGAAACGCCCTGCATCATTTCAAACCTCCGTCAGCGGTCTTTCTTTGCATCGGACAAGCACGCCGGACAGTGTGCCTTCCTTGTGAAACAATGGTCTTATTATAGCATGGAGAAAAGTCCGGAGCAAGCGCCGCATCGCACGCAAATCGATGAATTTTGCGTTTCGGATTTGGCTTCTGCCGATATGTTGTGGTTTTTCGGAGGTCAAAGCACAAAGCCGCCGTTGACCGGCAGATTTTGTCCGGTG
The DNA here is from genome assembly GCA_934667865.1 of uncultured Oscillospiraceae bacterium. The sequence continues at coordinate 4,932 of CAKUMR010000104.1, forward strand.
ACAAAGGCTGCCTGCGCCAGATACAAGAGCGCCTGCGCAACGTCCTCCGGGCTGCCGTTGCGCTCCAGCGGCGTTTCCTCCGCGAGCGACGCCAGCGTTTCCTCACAGACGTTTTTGACCATATCCG
>CAKUMR010000105.1 GCA_934667865.1 uncultured Oscillospiraceae bacterium
TCGCGGACCGCATCACGGTGCTGCGCAACGGGCGCTACATCACCACGCTGAACGCCAGCGAGGTCGATCAGCAGACGGTCGTCAACTACATCGCCGGCAAGGAAGTGCAGCACGATACCGTCGAGCGCCGCGACCTGACGGCAGCGCCGGTCGTGCTTGAAACGAAGGGACTTTCGGACGGAAAAATGTTCGAGGACGTCTCGTTCCAGCTCCACAAGGGCGAAATTCTCGGCTTCTACGGCTTGCAGGGGTCGGGGCGGACGGAGCTGATCGAAACGGTGTTCGGTCTGCGCAAAAAGACCGGCGGTAGCGTGTTCGTAAACGGCGAGGAAAAGGACATCCGCACGCCGAAGCAGGCGCTGGAAAACGGCATGGGTCTTGTGACCGAGGACCGCAAGGGCAACGGCATTTTCTCACTCATGTCCGTGCAGAACAATATCTGCGTCATCCACGACAAGCAGATCAAAAACTCGCTGGGGCTGCTCAGCCCGCACAAATGCGAAAAGCTCGCCGACACCTACTCCAAGCGCCTGACGGTCAAGACAGCGTCGCTGCGCAGCAAGATCACCACCCTCTCCGGCGGCAACCAGCAGAAGGTGCTCATCGCGCGCGTGCTGTCCATCCAGCCGGATATTATCATCATGGACGAGCCGACGCGCGGCGTTGACGTGGGCGCGAAGGCGGAGATCTTTGAGATCCTGCGCAAACTGCGCGAGGAAGAGGGCAAATCCATTATCATCATCAGCTCGGAGCTGGAGGAGATCCAGGCGGAGTGCGACCGCATTCTCGTCATGTTCCGCGGCAAGCTCCAGGCAGAGCTGCGCGATGGCGAAATCACGAAAAACAATATTCTCGACGCCGCATTCGGTACGGACGTACACCACGCGGCGCAGTGATCGTTCCGATCAGAAAGGAATCAAGCTATGCAGATGTTACTTGGCGGCAAGCACACCGACGCCTCGAACGGCGCGGTCATTCCCGTTTTTAACCCCTATACCGGCAAGCAGATCGACACCGTCCCCTGCGCCACGCACGAGGATGTGCAGAACGCCATCGCCTGTGCGCGGCGCGGCTTTGCGGTGTGGTCGAAAACGCCGCTGAACAAGAGAATTGCCATTCTGGAAAAATTCATGGACCTGCTCACGGCGAAAAAGCCGGAGCTGCTGAAGCTCATGATCGCGGAGAGCGGCAAGTGCATCTCCAACGCCGACGGCGAGATCGACGAGGCGATCATGCTCTTCAAGGCGTACAGCGAAAAGGCACGCAATTTCGGCGGCGAGGTCCTGCCGAGAAACTCCGAGGACCGCTCGCAGAACGATCTTCTCATGGTCGTGCACGAGCCGCTCGGCGTTGTGGCGTGCATCACGCCGTTCAACTTCCCCGTGGAGCTGTTTGCGCACAAGGTCGCGCCCGCCATCGTGATGGGCAACGCCGTCATCCTCAAGCCCGCGTCCGATACGCCGCTGACGAGCATTTTCATGGCGGAGCTGATGCTGGAGGCGGGCGTGGAACCGAACGCCATTCAAGTCGTGACGGGCCGCGGCGCGGAGGTCGGCAACTGGCTCTCGCTGAGCGAGGAGGTCAATATGGTCAGCCTGACCGGCAGCACCGAATCCGGCAGCGCGGTCATGCAGAACTGCGGCAAAAATATCACGCGCATCGGTCTGGAGCTCGGCGGCAACGACCCACTGATCGTGATGGACAACTGCGATCTGGACGCGGCGGTGGAGTCCGCCAAGGGTGGGCGCTGCTGGAACGCCGGTCAGACCTGCAACGCCTGCAAGCGCTTCCTTGTGCACAACTCCGTGAAGGAAGAATTTACGAAAAAGCTTGTTGAGAGCCTGCGCGGCATCAAGATCGGCGCGCCGAAGGACCGCGACACCGTGTACGGCACGCTCATTAACGAAGCCGCCGCGAACAAGGCGGTCGAGCAGGTGAAGCAGTGCGTCGCGGAGGGCGCGGAGCTGCTGCTCGGCGGCGGGCTGGACGCGCCGACCGTGATGCAGCCGACGGTGCTCGGCGGCGTGACGAAGGATATGCAGATCGCGTGCGACATGGAGGTATTTGGACCTGTCTGGCCCATCATCGGCTTTGACACCTGGCAGGAGGCTGTGGAAATTTCCAACCAGAGCAGCTTCGGGCTGTCCAGCGGCGTGTTCTGCGACGATCTGAAAACGGCGATGAAGATCGCGTCCGGGCTGGACTGCGGCGCGTGCGTCATCGGCGGCAACGGCTGCTACCGCACGGCGCATGAGCCGTACGGCGGACATAAGAAGAGCGGCATCGGCGTTGAGGGTGTTGCCAAAACGCTCGAGGAGCTGACGCAGATCAAGACCATCATCCTCTCTCAGGTCTTTGCGGACTGAGAAGCTGAAAGGAGACATACCATGGACGTTCGGATTCAGAATATCACCGACATGAAGATCAGCGGCGTGGAATGCTGCGTAAAGAGCCAGTGCGAGCCGTATCTGGAAACGTATTTTGACTGGACCGCGTATCCGCTGGTGGCAAAGTACGCCACCAACGAGCTGACCTGCGGCATCCTGACCGCGTGGCATCATCTGCCGGTTTTTCAGCAGATCGAAACGCACAGCGACTATGAGACCTTCTATTTTGTAAACGGCGAGGCGCTGATGCTCTTCTGCGATATTGAAAACGGCAAGCCCGTTATGGGATCGGCGCAGATCGCACGCATCTGCGCGGGCACGGAGATCATCGTTGCGCCCGGCAAGGGGCACTTTGTGCCCGTCGGCGTGACCGACAGCTTCCAGGCAGTCGTATTTGCCCCGGCGCAGGGCGCGCCGCGCATCGACCTGCCGGAGACGATCTGCGGCATTTGAGATGAACAGAAACGCGCTGGAGGCGATCGTAACGGACGTGCAGAAATTCTGCGTCCATGACGGTCCGGGGCTGCGGACGACCGTGTTCTTTAAGGGCTGCCCGCTGCGGTGCATCTGGTGTCAGAACCCGGAGACGCAGTCAGCAGCGCCGGAGCTGATGACGCTCAGCGGCGAGTGCGTGGGCTGCGGCGAATGCGTGCGCGTCTGCCCGCAGCAGGCGATCGGTCCTGCGGGGACGGACGCGGCGCGCTGCACGCTCTGCGGCGCGTGTGTGGAGCGCTGCTGCGCCAAAGCGCGGCGCATCACCGGGCGGCGCTGGGGGCTGGAGGAGCTGCTGGCGTATCTCATGCAGGACGCGGTATTTTACCGCAACACCGGCGGCGGAGTCACGCTTTCGGGCGGCGAGGTGCTGACGCAGGCGGCGTTTGCCGCCGCGCTTCTGGAGCGTCTTGCGGCGGCGGGTGTAAATACCGCGATCGAGACCTGCGGCTATGCCGCGCCGCAAATTTTTGAAACGGTCGCGTCCCGTGCGGACTACATTCTCTTTGACGTCAAGCACGCCGACGCGGAAAAGCACCGGCACTATACGGGCGCGGACAACGCGCCGATTTTGGAAAATCTGATGCGCTGCGGCGCGCTCGGAAAGCACCTGATCGTGCGCTATCCGCTCATGCCGGGCGTGAACGATACGCCGCAGGAGGCTGCGGCGATCGCGGAGCTGGCGCGGCGCGCCGGTGCGGAGGATGTGCACATCCTGCCGTTTCACCAGATGGGGCAGGACAAGTGGCGTCAGGTCGGAAAAAGCTACCGCTGCGCGGACTGGCAGACGCCGGGAAAGGACGTCATTCTCGCGGCGCAGCGCGCCGTGCAGGCGTTCGGCTTTGAGACGAATGTCTGGGGCTACGGTAACTACAAAACTTGATCGTACAGATGGGAGGAGACGCTGTGACACGGATCGAACGCCTGAAAAAACGTCTGTTTGACGTCGATTATTACACAAAATACGACTGGTGGGGAGACGATGTCTCCATCCTGACGAGCGACGAGATTCGCGCCGAGCCGCTGGTGGTGCGCAAATCGCTCGCCGTGGAGTACGTCATGCGCAATATGCCCGTTGCGATCAAGCCGGACGAGCTGATCGTCGGGATGTGCACGATGGCGAACGTCGGCATGGGGCAGACGTTTGTGGACTACGCCCTGCCGGAGGAAAAGGCGGAGGCGGCAAAATCCTGCTTCACGACCAAATCCTCCTGGGGACACCATCCGCCGCAGTTCGACAAGCTCCTTGCCAAGGGGCTGCGCGGGCTGCGGGAGGAGGTCGAGGACTGCGCGGCGCGCGAGGCGGCAAAGGACTGCCCTGACGCGGACAAGCTGAACCTCTACCGCTCCATGATCATCAGCCTCAACGCCGTGCGGGAGCTTGCGGCGCGCTATGAGCAGCTTGCCTTCCGCGAGGCGATGCAGATGCCCGACGCACAGCGCCGCGGTGAGCTGCTGCAAATTGCGAAGAATCTGAGCCATGTGCCCGAAAATCCCGCGCGCAGCTTCCATGAGGCGCTGCAAAGTATGTGGCTCGTCTACTGCGCGTTCCAGAGCACGGTCGAGTGGCTGCCTGCCGCGCGCAGCGACCAGTATCTTTATCCGTACTATGAGCACGACATCCGAACCGGCGTCCTCACGCCCGAGCAGGCGGAGGAGCTGGTGGGGAGCTGGCTGGTCAAATTCAGCGAAAAGGTGCAGATGGACCCCAGGCACTGGGAGGATCATCTGAAGCCGGAGAATCTGCGCGAGGGCTGCGACCCGAACGACGTGACCGCCATTTTCCTGCGGGATAATTTTGAGGACTACAACTACGGCATCTCGTCGAACCATTTCCTGATGAACATGATCCTCGGCGGTCAGACGCGCGACGGAAAGGACGCGACGAACGAGCTGACGTACCTGATCTTAAACACCTGGGCGTATCTTGAGCCCGTCTCGCCGGTCCTCTCGGTGCGCGTGCACAAGGGCGCGCCGCAGCGGCTGTTTGACGACTGCGCACGCATTTTGCGCAAGGGCTCGGGCGAGCCGGTCATCTACAACGACGAGCTGCTCATCCCGGCGCTTGTAGAGGCGGGCATCCCGATCGAGGACGCGCGCGACTACTCCAACGACGGCTGCTGGGAGGTGCTCATCCCCGGCAAGAGCAATTTCTCCTATGTGTTCATGGAGGTCTT